>DMCG01000188.1 GCA_003445855.1 Spartobacteria bacterium
GCACTTGCACGATGTCGATCTTGTTTCGCTGAAGTGCGCGGATCAATTCTTTCTCCTGGCCGCGCAACACACCCGAAAGAATCAACCAGCGACTTCGTTTCAACTTCGGCAAAATTTCGATCAGCAATTCGCTAAACAAGTTCGCGGTGACGATGTCGATCTTGCGAGGAGAGTTCCAGCGCCGCGCATCCGCCAGTTGAAAATCGAGATTGTCGATCTTATTCAGGCGCGCGTTTTCTTTCGCGGTTGCAATCGCGGTCGGATCGGTATCGATCGCCACCACACGTTTTGCGCCAAAACATTTTGCGGCCAGGGCAAGAATACCGCTGCCCGTGCCAAGATCGACCAGCGACCAGCCCGGTTTCCATCCGCGAGTCACTTGCTCGAGCAATCGCAGCGACATCGCAGTCGTCGCGTGCTCGCCAGTGCCAAACGCCAGGCCCGCCGGAATGATCAGCCGTTTGCATCTGTAGGGGACGCGGCTCGCGTCCCGTTCCTGTCGATTCCTTCTTGAGCGGACAATGATCAATCGCTTTCCGATTTTGATCGGTTCCGTTTTTCGCTCGCGGGCCAGACGCTCTAACCAATCGCGCGGCAATCTTTCAATTCGTCCGTCAAATTCTTTGACAAGATCGCGCGCTTGCTTTCGAGACTGGCAGGCAACCTCGAGCAGCGCGCGCTTCCAACTTGGTCGTTCGATTATCGCCAGGCGGTCTCCCGCACATGATCGCAGCAGCTCTTCATTCGCAATCAACCAGCGCGGAGCAGCTAGCCTTCTCCACAAATACATGCGTCAATAAATCCCGGTGAAGCTTCTCGGCATTCATCATATCACTGCGATCGCCACCGATCCGCAGCGCAATCTCGATTTTTATACTCAGGTACTTGGCTTGCGGCTCGTGAAACGCACGATCAACTTTGACGATCCCAGCACCTACCATCTTTATTTCGGTGACCGGACCGGAAAGCCGGGAACGGTCATCACATTTTTTCCGTGGCCCCGCGCGCGGCGCGGCACGCGCGGCACCGGCCAGGTGATTGCGACAAGTTTCGCGGTTCCGGCGCAATCAATCGGCTATTGGAACGAGCGATTGAAAAAGGAAGGAGTGATTGTCGAGGAAAAATCCCGACGCTTCGATGAGGAAGTCGTTCGGTTGGTCGATCCGGATGGATTGCTGCTCGAATTAATCGCCTGCGCTCATTTGGACGATGTCGATCTTAACTTTGAAATAGCTGTGCCCGGCGAATTTGCCATTCGCGGATTTCACGCGCCGACCTTGGAAGTGCAGAGAGCGAAATCGATGGAGCAATTGCTGACGACGTTTGGCTTTCATTTGATTGCGGAAGAAGGGAGCCGTCGCCGTTTTGCGTCGAATGAAAGATCGACAAGTGCGCGCGTAGATGTAGTTGAGCGGTCAAATGGACAATTTGGAAACATTGCCGCGGGCACGGTTCATCACATCGCGTTTCGGGCGGCGAACGACGAGGAGCAACTGCAATGGCGAAAGCAACTTGTCGATCTTGGATTCGGCCCCACTCCCGTGATCGATCGACAATATTTTCGCTCAATTTATTTCCGCGAACCGAACGGCATTTTGTTTGAGATTGCAACGGATGGCCCCGGTTTCGCGATCGATGAACCGGTCGACCAGTTGGGCGGCAGTTTAAAGCTGCCGAAACGATTCGAACCGGAGCGAAAATCGATCGAACAGGTTCTTCCACCGATCGAGTTGCGTCGACAAGCAGACCGGTGAACGGTCTTGCTTTTCATTCCCAATCTGTCGTCGAATCGTTATCACAGGATTGATTTGAAAGTTTTATGCTGATCGTAATGGCCGCCAACGCCGCGCAACGCGAAATCGACGGCGTCGTGCGCGCGATCGAGTCGCTCGGTTTTCGCGCGCATCCGATGCCGGGCGCCACGCGCACGGCCATCGGCGTGACCGGCAATCAAGGTGCGGTGGACGTTAGCCATTTCGAGAATTTGCCGGGCGTGGCCGAGGCGGTTCGCGTGACCAAACCGTACAAGTTGACCTCGCTCGATCTGCGGCCGGAACCGACGATTGTCGATGTTGGCGGCGCGAAAATCGGCGGCGGTTCACTTGCGATCATCGCCGGACCGTGCGCGATCGAAAGTCGCGAACAGGCTTTTTCCGTGGCGGAGGCAGTGCAGCGAAGCGGCGCGCAATTTTTTCGCGGGGGCGCCTTCAAGCCGCGCACTTCGCCTTACGCATTTGCGGGTCTGGGTGAAGAAGCATTGAAAATTCTGGCCGATGTTCGAGAAAAGTTCGGACTCAAAGTCGTGACCGAGGCACTCGATGAGTCGACTGTCGATCTTGTCGAAAAATACGCGGACATGATTCAGATCGGGTCGCGCAACATGCAGAATTTTACCTTGCTGCGTCGGGCGGGCCGCTCGCGATTGCCAGTTCTTTTGAAGCGCGGAATGGCCGCAACGCTGGAGGAATGGCTGCTCGCAGCCGAGTACGTGATGTCGGAAGGCAATTACCAGGTCGTGCTTTGCGAACGTGGCGTGCGCACATTCACGCAGCACTCGCGCAACACGCTTGATTTGGCGGCAGTTCCGGCGGTGCGACGAATCTCACATCTGCCGGTGATTGTCGATCCGGCGCACGGGACTGGTCGAAGTTATATGGTGACGCCGCTCGCTCGCGCCGGTGTCGCCGTCGCTGCGGACGGCATCATGGTGGAAGTGCACGCGCGACCGGACGAAGCGCTTTCGGATGGTGCGCAGGCGCTCACGCTCGATGAATACGAGCAAATGGTGAAGGAAGTGCGCGCAATCCACAAGGTGATCGCATAAGACTGCGCTGCGTTCGCGAAAAACAGCGGGTGACGAGGGTCGAACTCGCGACGTCCTCCTTGGCAAGGAGGTGCTCTACCACTGAGCTACACCCGCGGTTTTGAGAGGGAAGAAATAATGTCCAGCGGTCTCCGCGACGCAACCTTTTAATTCTTATGCCGGATCGAATATTCCGAAATTTTTGAATCCAAAGGGGCTGCCGACACCATCTCACCTGCAAGGAAAACTATGAAAACACTATTTATTGTTTGTATGTGCGCGATCGCGCTCGCGACCGGCGTATTTGCCCAACAGCCAACAGTCGCGCCTAATCCAAGCGCACCGCTCGCTATGCCTTCCTCGGCCGCTTCAAGCGCCACGGCAAGCACATCAACCT
>DMCG01000126.1:0-200 GCA_003445855.1 Spartobacteria bacterium
GGCGCCGTTTTCAACCTTTCGATCTCGCTCACGATTGCACTGCCGACCACGGCGGCATCTGCAAAGCGCCAGACTTCGCGCACCTGCTCTGCGGTGGAGATGCCGAACCCGACGGCAACAGGTAAATCGCTGACCATTCGCACGCGACGAACAAGTGTCTCGGCGTCGTGTGTCATTTCATCTCGCGCGCCGGTCACGCC
>DMCG01000126.1:439-2458 GCA_003445855.1 Spartobacteria bacterium
GTGGGTGCGACAAGAAAAATCGGATCCAGTTCGTGCTGTTGCAGCGTTTCAGTCCAAGCCTGAGCTTCCTCAGGAATCAAATCCGTGACCAGCACTGCGTCCACTCCGGCCTGTTTAGCCTCATGCGCCAGCCGATCCCGGCCGAATTGTAACAGTGGATTAAAATAGCTGAAGAGGACAACGGGCACATCGATCTGCTGTTTCGCGCGCGCAACACATGTAAGCGCGTCCCGGAGTGTCACGCCGTTTCGGAGCGCGCGTTCAGATGCACGTTGAATCACCTCGCCATCGGCGACCGGATCGCTGAAAGGGACGCCGAGTTCGATGATGTCTGCTCCAGCCGCCGCGAGTTCGATGAGCAAGAGTTCACTGGTCGCAAGATCGGGATCGCCGGCCGTGATGAATGGGATGAAACCGCCGCGTCCGGAGCGCTTCAGCTCGGCGAACGTGTCGCGGATTCGGCTCATCGTGTGTTTAGTTCCGCGACGAGCTGGACGTCTTTGTCGCCGCGGCCGGACAGATTCACGATGATCGCGTCGCTTTGCGGCAGTTCACGCGCGATACGAATGGCGGGCATAATCGCATGCGATGATTCGAGCGCGGGGATGATGCCCTCCAGTTCAGCGCAAATTGTGAATCCCTCGAGCGCTTCGGCGTCGCTGGCACAGGTGTATTCGGCCCGTCCGCTGTCATGAAGAAATGCATGTTCCGGGCCAATTGCTGCGTAATCGAGGCCGGCAGAAATCGAATGGGTGGTTGCGATTTGTCCGGCGTCGTTCTGAAGAACGTACGACATGGTGCCATGCAAAACTCCGACGCGTCCGCCGCCACTCGCCGCAGTAGGGTGGAATCTGGCCGCATGTTCGCCCAACGAGTCCCCGCGTCCGCCGGCTTCTACACCGATGAGTCGAACAGATTGGTCGTCAATAAAAGGATGAAACAAACCAATGGAATTCGAGCCGCCGCCGACGCAGGCAATCAGCGCACGCGGCAATTTCCCTGCGGCGGACAAAATTTGTTCGCGGGCTTCGCGGCCAATTACGCGCTGAAATTCGCGCACCATCAGCGGGTAGGGATGGGGGCCGAGTGCGCTGCCCAGCAAATAGTAGGTGTCGTGCACATTCGTTACCCAATCGCGCAGCGCCTCATTGATTGCGTCCTTCAACGTGCGCGCGCCGGCGTTCACGGTAACGACTTCAGCACCGAGCAACCGCATTCGGAAAACATTGAGCGCCTGGCGTCGCATATCTTCTGCGCCCATGTAGATAATGCATTGCAATCCAAACATCGCGCAAACCGTCGCCGTGGCGACGCCGTGCTGACCTGCGCCGGTTTCGGCAATGATGCGGGGTTTGCCCATTCGCCGCGCGAGCAACGCCTGGCCCATCGCATTGTTGATCTTGTGCGAGCCAGTGTGGGAAAGATCTTCGCGCTTCAGGTAGATTTGTGCTCCGCCCGCGTGCGCAGTCAGCCGTTGCGCGTGAAACAGCGGCGTTGGTCGACCGCAATAATCGCGAAGTAGTTGGTCAAGTTCGCGCCAGAAATCCGCATCATGTCTCGCGCGCGTGAACTCTTTCGTCAGCTCATCGAGCGGCGCGACCAAAGTTTCCGGCACATAACGGCCGCCGAACTTGCCCCAATGACCATCCTCATCCGGCTCGCTCGCGGTGATTGTCGATCTTTGCATGTGCGAATCGTTATGCCGCGGGATCGATCAATAGTTCGGCCGTTCGCGCGGCAGCGATAAACTTTTCAATTGCGCGATAATCTTTCACGCCCGGTGCGCTCTCCACACCGCTGCAAACGTCCACCGCGTGTGGCGAAACGGCTGCGATGGCGTCGCCAACGTTTTGCGGGTTTAAACCACCAGAGAGAAGAAGGAAGCGTGCGAACGGTAGCGTCGCTCGCGCGGCCGACCAATCGCAGGTCAATCCCGTACCGCCGCGCAATTCCGCATGATGCGCATCAAGAAGCACGTCACAATCAGAAAATAGACTGGCATCTTCCGGCTGAAATTTG
>DMCG01000126.1:2792-4428 GCA_003445855.1 Spartobacteria bacterium
CAGATCTCCGTGCAGTTGGACACATTCGATGCCGGCCGTCTTTGTTATGGTGCGAACTTCGTCGGCCGTTGTGTCCACGAACACGCCGACCGCAAGAACGCTGCGCGGTATCGCTTCGACAATCTCCCTCACTCGGTGCGGTTCGATGTAGCGAGGACTTCGAGGATAAAAGTTTAGCCCGATCATGTCGGCACCAAGATCGACGCAAGCTCTCGCATCTGCGAGATTGGTGATACCACAAATTTTGATTCGCACGCGATTCATTTCACGACGTCCCATGAGACACGATCTGCCGGTCGTCAGCATTAACCAACAGATTGCGAAGAGCGGTCTCGGGATCTTTCGCGCGCATCAGTGCTTCCCCAATCAAAAAACCACGAAACCCGAGCGCGTGAAGATGACGCAATTGTTCCGGATCCCGCAGCCCACTCTCGCTCAGCATCAATCTGTCTCGCGGGGCTTCGGCGATCAGGCGTTCGCTCGTGCTCAGTGAAACTTGAAACGTCTGGAGATCGCGATTGTTTACACCGACGATTTTCGCGCCCACGTTCAGCGCGCGACGCAATTCGTCCGACGTATGCACTTCAATGAGCGCGTCGAGCCCGAGCTCGTCTTCAGCCACTTTACGCAGTTCGCCTAACGAGTCGTCGTCCAGCGCCCCCACAATGAGCAGTATTGCGTCGGCGCCTGCGATGGCTGCTTCGTAGATTTGTATTGGATCGACAATGAAATCTTTGCGCAAAACCGGCAAGTGCGTGCTGGAGCGAACCGCGCTGAGATCGTCGATCGAACCGCCGAAATACTCCTCATCGGTCAGGACGGAAATCGCGCAAGCGCCGCCCCGCTCGTAATGACGAGCAACATCGGCCGGCGAAAGATCGCCTCGAATTATGCCAACTGAGGGAGACGTGCGTTTGAATTCTGCGATGATCTTGAGAGCGGGAGACGTCGCATGCAGCGCTTCGCGTAAACGATGCGGGGCAGCATTTTTCCGAATCTTTACGGCGCGTGCGTGAAGCGCGCCCACGGTCGAGCTGGCGCGAAGCTTGGCCACGATCCGCCGCTTTCGCGCGACGATTTCAGAAAGAAAGGTTCTGCTCATTTGCCGGATGCACCGCCACAGCCAGCGGGAGAATCGTTTTTGTTCTGCTTGGAATTCATTTTGCGGAATGGGAGGGTTCCATTCGTCCAGCCATCGCGAGAGCCTTCGACATCGCACGCGCCTTGTTAACTGTTTCCTCATATTCCAGGCGCGGGTCGGAGTCGGCGACGATGCCGGCGCCGGCTTGAAAGTACGCCTTCCCGTTTTTCAACACGGCGCAGCGTAGCGCGATGCATGAGTCGACACTGCCATCGAATCCGAAATAGCCGATCGCGCCCGCGTAGCAGCCGCGTCTCGTTTTTTCGAGCTCGCTAATAATTTGCATGGCGCGGATTTTCGGTGCGCCCGAGACAGTGCCGGCAGGGAATGTCGCTCTGACCAAATCGAACGCGGTACAGCCGTCTCGCAGGCGACCGGCAACATTTGAAACGATGTGCATGACGTGACTGTAACGCTCGATCTTCATCATCTCAGTAACGCGCACAGTGCCGAAATCCGCGATTCGACCGAGGTCATTGCGCGCAAGATCGACAA
>DMCG01000246.1:0-1841 GCA_003445855.1 Spartobacteria bacterium
GAAGCCGGCCGATTTAACATCGACAATGTCGTGCGTGAGGTGACGGACAAGCTCGTCCGGCGTCATCCGCATGTGTTTGGGAAAAGCGACGCGCGCGACGCCGGTGCGGTTTTAAAACAATGGGAGGCGATCAAACGGGAGGAGAAAGCGGGCCGGCACTATCTCGATGGTCTGCCGGCCGCGTTGCCGGCGTTGATGCGCGCGCAAAAAGCACAAAGCAAAGCCGCCCGCGTCAATTTCGATTGGACCGAGCTGCGTGACGTGATCGCAAAGGTTGAAGAAGAACTCGGGGAAACGAAATCGGCGATTCAATCGTGGCATCGGCATCCTGCCGATGATTCACGGGCTGCAAGCCCGGGCCACGAGATCGAGGATGAGATTGGCGATTTGCTTTTTGCCGCGGTCAATTTGGCGCGCAAATGCAAACTCGATGCGGAGAGCGCGCTGCAAGCCGCCACCGATAAATTCGTCGCGCGTTTTAACCGCTTAGAGGACGAACTTCAAGCGCGCGGCAAACGGCTGGGAGATGTCGATCTTGCAGAGATGGACGCGATTTGGGATGCAGTTAAGAAGAAGAAAACGCCGAACTCCCAACGTCCAACGCCGAACACCGAATCTTTCTGAATTCGATATTGGATATTGGGCGTTCGACGTTGGGCGTTTGCTTCCTCTCTTTCTTCGGCAATATTCGCCCTCCCGATGTCGATCCTGCTTAATGTACTTCTGACCATTTGGATACTCGTGGCGTTGCTCATGGTGCTGGTGATCCTGATGCAACGGCCGAAGAGCGAGGGCCTGGGCGCCGCCTTTGGCGGGGCCGTGACGGAAAATATTTTCGGCGCGCAGACCACGAACGTGCTCGTGAAATTCACCGCCTGGCTGGCTGGCATTTTTTTTGCGGTCACTTTTGTGCTTTCAATTCTTTACGCGCGCAGAGCAAGCGCCGAGAGCGGTCTTCGACGGGAGTTAATGAAACAACAAGCGCCTGCCGCACAAGTGTCTCCTTCGCCCGCGACTGCTCAGCCTTCACCATCTGCCTCCGCGGCGCCCGATTCCGGCGCCGGTGTTTTGCCGGCGGGGAGCATTACACCGGTGGCTTCTCCGCCTGCGTCTGGTGCAGCAGTGGGAATTGTGCCGCCGGCGAGTGCGCCGATTGCACCACCGGCTTCTCCTGCGGCTTCTGCGAAAAAGCAACCGTAGGCAGCAGGTTGAGCGGTACTTGTTCGAACACCGGGCCAATGCAACACGCGCTCGCCGCGGCGAGCCCTCTCCATTTAATTGCGACTTCACGCGATTGTTACCTGGCCGTCATCTGGCTGTAACAATTTCCTTCTAATTTCCGGCCGTACGCGCGAAACAATTTCGCGTAAACGCTGCTCAAACTTGCGTCTCCGAAAACTCGAGGCGCGGGCGGCAGCAAACAAGGAGAAACAAATGTTCATCAAAAAAATTACTTTAAGTGCAGTCGGCGCGAGCGTGGCTGCGATTGTTTTGCTGGCGGTCCAACCGCTTGCCGCGCAGACAGCCTCCGACTCAGAGCGGCTCCAGAAACTCGAGCGGGCGGTCGAGCAACTACAAAAGCGCAATGCCGAACTCGAACAAGAAATCAGCAGTTTAAAAAAACAGACCTCGTTTGCGCCGCTCTTGGGTGCGGAAGGCAAAACGAAAACGAAAGTCAGCTCCGACGGCAAATCGTATGTCGAAAAAGGCGTAGCCGAAGAAGAGAAGAAACTGGTCTACGTCGTTCCGGCCGGACCGGAATATAAACTGACACTCGGCGGATTCATTCAGGCGAACTTCGAAGACGGAGATGTTTCTGCATTCGAGGGGCGCTTCGGTTT
>DMCG01000246.1:2197-2544 GCA_003445855.1 Spartobacteria bacterium
TTCAAGATCGAAGGCGACTTCGAGCAGAGCGATGCCGCGATCACCGCATTGAAATCTGTCGATGTAAAAACCGGCAAGACCACCACGGTTTCAAATTCGACGCGCACCGAGTTCTCCGGCACAGACATTTTCATCAACTGGCACGCGTATCCGGAAGCGAACGTCAAAGTCGGCCAATGGAAAGCTCCATTCGGTCTCGAGCAGCTGACGCCGGACACCAAACTCTTTGTCATTGAGCGAAGTCTGCCCACGGGCGCGCTCACGCCCGAGCGACAGATCGGCGTGCAAATTTGGGGTAAACCATTCGCCAACGTCTGGCCGGAACAAAAAGACCTGCTGACTTATTA
>DMCG01000226.1:0-7953 GCA_003445855.1 Spartobacteria bacterium
GCGGTCAGTTTGTTCAAGATTGCTAACGACATTCGCTGGCTCGGGAGCGGCCCGCGCTGCGGCATCGGTGAAATTCAATTGCCGGCCACCCAACCGGGCAGCTCAATCATGCCGGGCAAAGTGAACCCCGTGATGTGCGAATCGCTTATGATGGTTTGCGCGCAAGTGATCGGCCACGATGGAGCGATCACCTGGGCGGGCGCGAACGGGAATTTCGAGCTCAACGTCATGATGCCGGTGATGGCATATGATCTTCTCGAATCGATCCGGCTGCTTGCGAACGCGGTCGATATTTCCTGCGACAAGTGCGTCATTGGGATCCTCGCAAACAAAAAACGTTGCGAGGAGTTAGTCGAATTGTCGATGGCCATGGTGACGAGCCTCGCCCCGAAGATCGGTTACGATCGCGCCGCGAAGATCGCCAAGGAAAGCGCAAGAACTGGAAAGACCGTGCGCGAAATTTGCCGGGAGGAAAAGGTGCTGCCTGAAGCGGAGCTGAACCGCGCGCTCGATCCGGTTGCGATGACGGAACCGGGCGGCGAAGGTTCCAGCGGAGGTTAGACCTTTTTCCCTCGCGCACGCCATGGTCGCCAACGTCAACAGCCCGCAATTTTCCGGCGGCGCGAATATCGCCATCAAATGCCCGAGCCACACCTACGATCAGACGATCGCGTTCTATCGGGACACGCTCGGGTTGCCGTTGATCGAGGAGGAAGCGGACGGCTGCATTTTTCAGTTCGGTCCGAACCGGCTTTGGATCGATAAGGTCCCGAACTTGAGTCAGCCGGACATCTGGCTCGAACTGGAAACGAATGACACGGAAGCGGCCGCGGCGTTTCTAAAAGTCAACGGCGTGTCGCGGCGAGACGAAATCGAACAGCTCCGGGAAGATTTTGACGGCTTTTTCATTTCCGCCCCGAACGGCGTCATTCATCTCGTGATCGGTCACGAGGAAGCATAGAATCGCGACCCGCTTTCGATTCGGAAATGTAGGTATCGATCTTTGGAGCGCGGGCAGAGAATTTGCTCCACTCACCAGTCCGTGACTTCGGTGGCTCACGATTGGTTACTCAAGCTGTGGCGAAATCCGCACTGGCAATTGCCGTTGCTTTTTATAGTCGTTTTGCTGTCTCGCCTGCCGTTTCTCGCCGCCGGTTATGGAGCGAATGTGGACGCCTGGCGCGTCGCGCGCGTCGCGCGAGAAATCGCAACGACCGGCGAATACTCGGTGTCGCGGTTTCCCGGTTACCCGGTGCAGGAGATTGTTTGTTCATGGTTTTGGCGCGGCGGTGCGTTGACCTTGAATGCTCTAACGGCGTTGCTCAGCGCGGTAGCGGTGACAGCATTCGTGGCGATCGGCCGAAAACTTCATCATCGCAACGCCTGGCTCAGCGGTCTCGCGCTTGCCGCGACGCCGATTTTCTTTGTCAGCAGTGTCTGTTCGAAGGACTACATGTGGGCCCTGGCGTTTGTGCTTCTGAGCATCCTCTGTTCGTTGCATGACCGGTCTGTGCTGACTGGCGTATTGCTCGGGCTCGCCACCGGTTGCCGGATCACGGCGCTGGCGATGGCGTTGCCGCTCATGTTAATTTTATTCGGAGGAACGACCAGTCGCCCCCGATGGCTCGTTAGTCTAAGATTCTTCTTCACCACGGCGCTTGTGTCGTTGCTGGTCTTTTCGCCAGTCTGGTTGCGCTACGGGACAAGCTTTTTCAGATTTTATGAGGACCATGCGCGCCCGAGTTGGCAGACAGCTTTGACGCGGGGAACAGTCGAGTTATGGGGAACCGTTGGCCTGATTGGGCTTGGCGTCGCAGCCTGCGGCCTTTTTTTCCAACCGGCCAAACCGAATCCGGCTAACAAATGGACTGTGCCTGCACTTTTGTTGGCGATTGCTATTTATCTCGCAGCGTATTTGCGGCTGCCGGACCAAGCCGGTTATCTGCTCCCGATTGTTCCGCTCGTGTTAATTTTGGCGCAGCAGTTCACGCCTTGTCGAATCTTCCAGGTGCTTTGTGCATGCCTGCTGGCTGCGCCGGTGGTTGAGATTTCACGGACCGGTCTCTCACCCGGACCGATTTTTGCCGATCAGGCCGAGCGCCTGCAAACCATGGCTCGTATTCGCGGTTTTCTTGCCTACGCGGAGGAACTTCCCGGACGCAACACAATCGTTGTAGGCGGATGGGAACCGCAAATTGCCGTGATGGCACCGCAACTGTCTCAAGGCAGGAACCACTACTTCTATTTGCTAGACGCGCGGGAACTTTCAGCCGCTTTACAAAACAGCGACCACATTTTTTATCTGCCGCTGATCCGCGAGTTTAATTATCGCGTTCACGGTCTGGATCTGGCGCGTTACGGCGCGCTCGATCTTCACGCAATGTTTGAACGCGAACAGTCCGAGCGGGCGCGGCGGAGGTAGATTCGCCGCCACCAAGAAATTGAGGCTGCGGAAGTTAATCGACCTTAGACGTGGCGTCCCATGATCGTGAGGTCGCGCTCCACGCCCTCCAGCCGCGCGACCCGCGGGAGCAATCCCCAGCGCTCGAACCCGAGCCGCTCAAATAATCTTAAACTCGGTTCGTTGTGCGCGAAGATCAGTCCCACCATCGCGTTGACCCCGAGCGAGGAGGCGTGCGCAATTGCTTCTTCCAACAATTTTCTCGCAATCCCACGGCGGCGGAATTTTTCATCGACATAGACGCTGAGTTCAATCGTGCCGCGGTAAGCGCAGCGCGGAAGAAAACTTTTGAAACTGAGCCACCCGATCACGCGGCCCGCGGTTTCCGCCACCCAGAGGGGATGACGATCCGGGGAATGTTCGCGCAACCAATCGCGGCGTTCTTCGATCGTAACCGGGTCAAGTTGCGCGGTCGCAATCCGTGTGGCGACAGCGGCATTGTAGATGTCGATGATCGCCGGCAGATCCGCCTCGACGGCGTCGCGGATTTTCATTTCTTCTGTAGCGACGGTCGGAGTCTGCTCTGAGCCATGCCGAAGGGACCGCCGATCTTTTTCGCTAAACGTGACGGCGCTCATAGAGCGCCGCTACAGGATGAAGTTTGAAAAAAATGCGCTCTCAAACGTCGGTTGAAATGCGCCGCGCTCTGTTTCGCCGATGTGAAAGCGCGCACTGATTTGCGATTGTTCGGCGCAATGAAGTTCCATGTCGATCCTGCCGGATTTCGCAAGCGACTCGCGGACTGCCGCAAAAGCGAGTGCGGGCGTGTTACAGTCGCGGCTGAGATGTCCGAGCACGACGCGCTCGATTTTTCCAGGCAACAACTGTTCGATCACGCTGGCGGCGGCGGCGTTGGAAAGATGGCCATGCCGCGATTGAATCCGTTGTTTCACCGGCCACGGCCGATGCGGATCGTTCTGCAAAAGTTTTTCGTCGTGGTTGGTTTCGATGACCAGCGTGTGAACTTTGCGTAAACGCTCCACGATCATCTTCGTGGCGTAGCCGAGGTCGGTGACGAATCCCAGGCTGCCGGAACCGGCGTGGAAAGCGAACCCGATCGGATCGACCGCATCGTGCGGCACGGGAAAAGTTTGCACGACAATGTCGCAGATCGAGAATTCTGCGCCGGTGCGAAAAATCCGCCAATTACGATGTCTATTCAGCGGGCCATCGCACCGGACCGCTTCGGCGGTGAGCGCGTTGCAATAAATCGGCACGTCCAATTTGCGGCAGAGAACTTCGAGCCCGCAAACGTGATCGCCGTGCTCGTGCGTGAGCAGAACGCCATCGAGCCGGTCCGGCGCCACGCCGCACTGTTCAAGGCGCAGGACAATTTGCCGGGCGCTCAGTCCGCCATCGACAAGAATTTTACAGTGATCGGTCGACACAAGCGCGCTGTTCCCGGCACTGCCGCTGCCGAGCATGGTCAAACTGAACACGCCGATATTTAGCGACGATGTGTCTGTTTCCGCAAACAGAATTCGCAGGACGCCGCGATTTAAGCGGCCCGATCGACCAGCGCCAAAATGCGCTGCTTCTTGGCAGCGTAATCGAGTGAACGGAAACGCCGGATTTCATCGAGACGACGCATTTCATTCAAGGTGTCGAGATATTGCGTGTAACTCGCAGCCAGCTCCGTCGCCTCGAGGTAACGGCCCCGAATGTTCTTGTCGATGTAGGCGTGGGGATCTTGCGCAGCGAAAAGATGAAACCGCAGCCAGCGCCGGTCGGTCCGCGAGACGCGTTGCGTTTTTCGAAAAAAGGCGACGAATAGAAGCAGGACCAAATAGGTGTCGACTTGCGCTTGCAGCTCCAGATTGCGCGCAAAATCTTCCGAAGCGATTTCGCGCTCACCGTTCTTGAACTGGAGGGCAGCGTGGAGCGCGTGATTGATCTCCTCTACAAACATGATGAGCGATCGAATGTTGCGATCACTCAGTCCGGCGCGCGGATCGTGCCGCTCCAGTTGTTCGATTAACCAGCGCGAGTAATAAATGCCGACGTAAAGCCGATCGTCCGCGCGCCGCAAAAAAGTGCGCGCCAGCTCGCTCAATTCGCGCGCCGATCGTCCTGCCAGGATCGACAATTGCGCGCAGCGCTGTCGGTCGATCAGGCAATCTTCCAAGTTGATGCCGACCTGGGCGTAAGTGCGTTCGAAAAGTTTTTGGACTTGACTAAAAAGCGTCTCGTTCACAGGCAAAGCGACGGGCGCAGATCGTCGTCGAGATTGAGCAACCGATCGGAAAGCTGATTGAGCGCGAGGCGCACGTCGCGAAAACGATTGGCCAGCTCCTCGTAGATGTCGGTGAGCTCGCACCGGCGCGCGGTCGCATGGCCGGCGACCAATTGATAATTAGTCCGGCCGATTTGCTCGTAAAAATCAATGTCCGGTCCGCCGCGCAAACTGCGGCGTTGCGTGTTTTCGTGGAAAATACCGCTGATGAAAAGCGAATAATTGCCGACGTGTGCGCGAAGTAGAAAAGCTTGCTCAGGTGTGGCGCGGGTGAGCGCAATGAGCATGTCGGAAATATATGCGTGACCGTGGTTGTCGATCTTGTCCGGGGCCTGCAATCGGTTCGCGCGCGAAAAAGTTTCCAGGAGCGAAGCGATGTAATCGCAGAGTTTTCGATCGACAATTCCCGCTTGCTGCAAGACGTGTCGTGCGAGCACGTAGAAATAAAACTGCGAAGAAATGTGCAGGTGACCAGCATTGCACAAGATCGCGTCAACCAGGCGCGGATGATCGAGAATCGAATCACGGGTTTCCGAATCGGAGAGAAGATCGACAAGTGAAACTTGATCGGTGCAGGAGCGCGAAAGAGTGCGAACGATGAAATCGAAATCGGCGGCGGTGAAGCGCGCCCGACAATTCGCCCGGATCATCGGGAACTCATCATGAGCAATGGCGATGCCAAAGGCAAGCCTGCAACGGACGCGCGCTATGCCGGCGCGAATTCCGGACAATCGCGACGCAAATCAGATCGGATGGAGTGCGTCGCGATTGTTGGCAATAGCATCAACTTCTCGGGCGGTTCTAAAAGCGAGCCATCCGAACAGGCCGCAGCCGAGCAAAAGGGGCAGAAGGCTCCAGCGGCTTTGCGGAAAAAGAAATTCACCGAAATTGAATGAATTCCAGCGCAACTGCTCCGATCCAGGAGAACCAAACTCACCGTGAGCGCTCCAGCCGCCATAAATTCCGTCGAAGTTGGCCGAAATCGGGCCGGTGAGGAGTGGAAGTTCGGACATGTCGATTGAGTATTGCGCGCTCGCGGCCTGGCCGATGCGTGTCAGGACTAACGGCGCCGGGACACCGGCTGCGATGGAATCCTCAATAAATTGACGAAGCTTTTCTACCTCCGTTCGGCGGAGCTCTGGAGTCATGTCGCGGTTGGCTAATTCCTTTTCGTAATAATGCAAGACTTGCTCTTCTTGTTTGCGCATGAACGGCCCGGCCCGCTTGGTCAGGAAGATGGGCAGCTCGTATTCGGTCAAAGGATTGTACTGCCACAGCGGCCGATCAAGGATGCGGGCGATGTCACGAGTTCCGATCGGCGCTTCCGGATCAACAGCGGTGGTCAGTAACATGATTGCAATCGAAATGATGGCGAGGGCGCAACTGGTTTTGAAAAATCGGATAAATCCGAACACTATCGGCAAAGCGAGAAACGGTACCGCTGGTCCAAGATAGCGCGGAACGGCGGTGTCGCCGCCATCCCAGCCGTTGAAGCTGATGTTGAAGAGAACGAAAAATCCAAGCGCGACGATCAGAAGCCAGGCTTCGGCTCGGAAATTTTTATTTCGAAACAGCCACACCAACCCCCAGAGGCCGATGAGCAAAACCGGGGAACTAAAAAAAAGACCGCGGAACGGTGAAAACAAAATTGCGAGAAGAACGTCCCAACGCGGCAAAATGAATACGCCCAGGAACGTATTTGTCCCGCTAATGAAGAACGGGTTTTGATGACGATAATTCGTCGTGAATGGCGTCCCGAAGCAGGCGATGTTGTAAACACAAATTAGCAGAAACGGGCCGAGCAGGCCGAGGCCAAACCAGAGCCAGCCGTTTTTGCTACGCACCGCGAGAAAGACATAAAGCCCCAGAAAGATCACGACCACCGCGATGATGTAATTGGTGATGGCGGCATAACCTGCGCACAATCCGCTGAGAAAAATACATACCGCCGCTTTCGTGTTCGGGGATGAGTCGACCTCATGGCCAGACGTGGACGCCGTCTTCGCGCGATAAAGAAAATAGAACGATGCGATCAGGGCCGACCGCGATGATGTTGTGTTCGTAAAAGGAGGTCGCGTACGGGAAGAACATGGTGCCGAATGCGAACGTCACTGCGCCGTCATCAAACTCTCTCGCGCGCGGCCGCCCGAAAACGCGAGCGCGAGCCGATAAACGACCACAATTCCCAGCGCCGACAACAAGCCCGCGCTGAACACTGAGGTCAGCCAAGCGTTAAGCGTCAGGGTCCACCATTCATCGGGATTCGCGCCGAGGATCTTCTCTAAATGGTAAATGAGCCAGTAGGCCGGCAGCGCAATGAACGAGGTGCCCGGCGCCTTGTTCGGATGGAAATGGTCTCCGTAATAGGCCACATCGCCGCTGGCGGCGACTGCGCGCAAGTTTACTAGTGCGATGTCACGCGCCGCCTTGCCTTCGATCAGCGTGATTTTTTTGGCGACAGCGCGCCCAACTTCATCAAGCGCGCATTGCACTTTTACGACGTTGCCAGTCTCGAGGGCGCTAAATGGAAGCTTTGTTTGAAATTGCGTGATCTCGGTCGCGTCGGTGACAGAGACGGCAGCGCTTGCTTTCTCGCTGATGCGAATGTCGATCACTTTGGCAAGAGCATCGACGGCTTGGATGCGACCTTCCAAAGTGCTGTTAACGGGGAACGGTTGCCCTTGAGCGTTTTTCCAGATGAGAACATTCGTTCGGCCATCTTCCGCATACTCCGCATTGCGCAATCGGATACGACGCAACTCGGTGCTAGGATCGAGTTTTGCGCGAGCGTAAATGAGATAGGAATCGATCGAGAATCCCGCTTCTTCGACAATCGCGCGAACCATCGCGAAACGCGCATTCTGATTCCAGCCGCCGCCCTGATGAAAGTAGGCGAAGGCGATAAATGCCGTGGCGAAAAGCAGCCAGGCCAGGCGTCGGGCCAGGGCTTTTGGGGTCGCGCGCTTTGAAGTCATCTTTGTTTAGATTATGCTGCGTGATCGCTGAAAAATCTGGCGGAAGGGGTGGGATTCGAACCCACGGTGGGTTGCCCCACGCTCGATTTCGAGTCGAGTGCCTTAAACCGGACTCAGCCACCCTTCCGTTGCAAGATCGACAATCACAAGATCGACAATCATCGATCCGGCGCGATGCGGTTAATTATGAGATGCGCTACCGCGTTTGCAAACGTGCGCTTTTTTTTGACGACAAATCCGCGCGAAATTCACGTGCTTCGTAGCAGAAGCCTGAGTGAGATGAA
>DMCG01000226.1:8216-15322 GCA_003445855.1 Spartobacteria bacterium
AATGTTACAATTTTAAGCTTGCCACGAAGTGTTTTCGCACCGCATATTGTGTGTCCGTAAGGCGGCAGCCCCAGTATCTTGTTATTAGCGGTCATTACCAGCTTTCAACAGGTTATTGGCAGGTTCGTTGCCTCGAAAATCAAAGTTATTCACAAGTTTAACCGCCCTCCCAGCCATGATCCAACTTAAACCTGGCATACCGCCTTCCTCGCTCACTCAATCGCGCAAATCGTCCGACCGACGAAAAAATCGCACGCCGAAAAAGAAAAATGGCGGTGTGCGTTTTGAGCGCGTGTTCAGTGACGCAGCGATTAGGCCATTCGATCAGATCGAATGGGAACGGCGCACGGCGGAGATCACGGACGACAGCGGCAGGGTTATTTTCAAGCAGGATAATATCGAGGTACCGAAGAGCTGGAGCGCACTGGCGACCAAGATTGCGGTCTCGAAATATTTCTACGGCGATATCGGCAACGGGACCGATCCACACAAAGGCGGGCGCGAAACTTCCGTGCGCCAACTGGTGCATCGCGTCACGCGGACGATCGCTGATTGGGGGATGGCGGACGGTTATTTTGCCGACGCTGAGGCGGCGGAAATCTTCTACGACGAACTGACGTGGCTGTGCGTGAACCAGCACGTCGCGTTCAATTCGCCGGTCTGGTTCAACGTCGGTTTGCATCATCAGTATGGCGTGGGCAAGAACGCGGGCGCAGGCAATTATTTTTACAACCGCGAGACCGAACAAGCGGAGCGCGCCACCACTCAATATGAATATCCGCAGGGAAGCGCTTGTTTCATTCAATCGGTTGACGACACGATGGAGGACATCATGCGGCTGGCCACGAGCGAGGCGATGCTCTTCAAGTACGGCAGCGGCACCGGCAGCGATCTCTCCTCGCTAAGATCGACAAGAGAAAAATTGAGCGGCGGCGGCAAACCGAGCGGACCGCTCTCGTTTCTAAAAGTGTACGATCAAGTCGCCAACGTGGTGAAAAGCGGGGGCAAAACCCGGCGCGCCGCCAAGATGAACACGCTGAAAGACTGGCATGCCGACATCGAGGAGTTCATCGACGCAAAGCAAAAAGAAGAAAAGAAAGCCTGGGCCCTGATCGAGCAAGGTTATGACGGGAGTTACAACGGCGACGCCTATGGCTCCGTCATGTATCAGAACGAAAATTTGAGCGTGCGGGTAAGTGACGAATTCATGGAGGCGGCGTTGGAAGGGCGCGAATGGTGGACGCGCCGGGTGCGCGACGGCGAGCCGTGCGAATGCAAAAATGCGCGGACGTTGCTGCGCAAAATTGCCGAGGGAACGCACGTCTGCGGCGATCCTGGAATGCAGTTCGATTCCACCATTCACAAATGGCACACGTGCAAAGGCACGGACCGACAAAATTCCACCAACCCGTGCTCGGAATATCTTTTTCTCGACAACACCGCCTGCAATCTCGCCTCGCTCAATTTGATGAAGTTCAAGACCGCGGACGGCGCCTTCGATGTCGAACGCTTCAAAGCGGCAGTGCGCATCTTCATCACCGCGCAGGAAATCATCGTCGATAACGCGAGTTATCCGGTCAAAGAGATTGCGGAAAACTCGCACATTTTCCGCACGCTTGGGCTGGGTTACGCGAACCTGGGCTCGCTCATCATGAGTTACGGTTACGGTTACGACAGCGTTGAAGGCCGGGCGCTCTGCGGCGCGATCACCGCGATCATGACCGGCGAAGCGTACCAGCAAAGTGCGCGGCTGGCCCGGGCAATTGGACCGTTTCCCGGTTATCGTGATGCACGTTGCAGCGGCGTGCCCAAGCCGGTCGCGAAGAACAACGTCGCGTCGATGCTCGAAGTGATCGATCTCCACCGTTGCGCGGTCAATGAAATTCCCGATGTCGAAGAATTTGCTCACCTAAAAAAGGAAGCCGCCAAAACGTGGAAACGCGCGGCTGAACTGGGCAAACGCCACGGTTATCGCAACGCGCAGGTGACGGTGCTCGCCCCGACGGGAACGATCAGTTTTTTCATGGATTGCGACACAACCGGGATCGAACCGGACATCGCGCTGGTGAAATACAAACTGCTGGCAGGCGGCGGCATGCTGAAAATCGTTAATCAGACAGTCAAACCCGCGCTCGAAAAACTCGGCTACAATTCCGAAGAGATCGAACGAATCATCGCGCACATTGACGCGTTCGACACAATCGAGGATGTGCCTGACACCGACGGATCGACAATTTCCTCCGGATTGAAGCCGGAACACTTGTCGATCTTCGATTGCGCGTTCAAACCGTTCAAAGGTCAGCGCTCGCTCATTTACATGGCGCACCTGCGGATGATGGCGGTGGCGCAACCGTTCCTGAGCGGCGCCATTTCGAAAACGGTCAACATGCCGGAATCGGCCACGGTCGAAGACATCACGAATACGTACGTGGAAGGCTGGAGGCTCGGATTAAAATCGATCGCGATTTATCGCGACAGTTCGAAACGTTCCGCGCCGCTCAACACGCGCAAGACAAAGGACATGGGCGCAGCGGAAGATGTCGATCTTGCGCTCGGCGTCACGGTCGAGCGCGACGAGCTTGAGAAGCGCATTCTCGAGCTGGAGGAAGAGCTCGGCATGCTGCGGGGCAAGCTGGACAAGCCGTTGCGGCATCGCATGCCCGACACGCGCATGTCGCTCACGCACAGGTTCGAAATCGCGGGACACGAAGGTTACATCACGGTTGGTTTGTATGAAGATGGTCAACCCGGCGAGCTCTTCATCACGATGTCGAAGGAAGGCAGCACCATCGGCGGCCTTATGGACACGGTCGGTACGCTCACTTCGATCGCGCTGCAGTACGGCGTGCCGCTCGAAGGCCTGGTGAAAAAATTCGCTTACCAGCGTTTTGAACCGAGCGGGTTTACGAAAAATCCCGACATCCGCACCGCCACCAGTATAACCGATTACGTGTTTCGCTGGCTCGGTTGCCAATTCATCAAAGGTTACAAAGAAGCGACCTCGCCCAGTCGGGGACAGACGGAGCTGCCGCTGAAAGAAATACCGGAGATGGAAAAGAAAGCGCTCAATCGTCCGGTGTCGGATTTGCCGCGCACCGGCGAGAAAGAATTGATCGACGTGATCACGAACAATGTGCTGAATGAAGGCCAGCCGCAGCTCGGGAGCAACGGCAGCAGTCATGCCGAACGCGTGAAAGAAGCGCTCGGCAGCATGTTCATGGATATCATCTGCTCGGTCTGCGGCAGCGACAAAGTGATTCGCGCCGGCGCGTGCGGCGTCTGCACTGAATGCGGAACGAGCCAGGGATGCAGCTAGCATTCCGCCCGATTTCGACTTTAGTGCAGCGATGAACAAAGTCGACATCGAGCGGCAAAAAGAAATTCAGCAGGCGGAGGAGTTGCTTTTCGCCGGGCCGCAAGCGCTTGGTTTTGCGAAAGGCCTTTTCCAAGGTCATTTCGTGGCCGATTGGGTGATGCCTTATCCGCGCATTCCGGCGGCACAGCAAACGGAGTTGGACAAGACGCTCGCGGAGCTGCGCGAGTTTCTCGACGACAAGCTCGATCCCGTAGCAATAGATCGACAAGCAGAGATTCCGCGCGAGGTAATTGACGGCCTCGGGCGCGTGGGCGTGCTCGGGATGACTGCGCCGGTGGAATACGGCGGCCGTGGCTTCACACAAATGGCGAACTGCAAAGTGCTTGAAGAAATCGGCAGTCGCTGTGCGTCGACATCGGTTTTTGTCAATGCACATCATTCGATCGGCATTCGCGCGTTGTTGCTTTTTGGAACACAGGACGAAAAACAAAAGTGGCTGCCAAAATTGATGACGGGCGAGCACCTCGGCGCCTTCGCGCTCACTGAACCGGAGGCCGGTTCTGATGCCGCCAATGTGCAAATGCAGGCGCGTCCGAGCGAAGATGGCTCACATTTTATTCTGAATGGCGAGAAGCGCTACATCACGAACGCGGCGATTGCGCACGTGCTCACGGTCATGGCGCGGACACCGGTGCCCGGATCGAGCAAGACGGCGATCACGGCATTTCTGGTCACACCCGACATGCCGGGGTTCACGATGTTGGAAGCGCGCATGCCGAAAATGGGAATCCGCGGCACCGCCACCGGACGTTTCGCGCTTCGCGACGTCAAAGTCCCAAAGGAAAATATTCTCGGCCCGATGGGCAAAGGCCTGAAAGTCGCGCTGACCGTGCTCGATTTTGGCCGGACCACGTTCGGCGCGTGTTGCACCGGCGCGGCCAAGACTTGTTTGAGGCTCGCGATTGAGCATGCAAAAACGCGCAAGCAATTCAACAAAACGCTTGGCGAATTTCATCTCGTAAAAAAGAAAATTGCACGCGTTGCCGCCGACGCCTACGCCATGGAAGCGATGACCACGATCACGGCGTCACTCATCGATCGCGGACTGGAGGATTACATGGTCGAGACAGCGATGCTGAAAGTCTTCACGACCGAGCGACTTTGGGAAGCGATCAACGACGCATTTCAAATTTACGGCGGCTCGGCTTACTTTGTCGATCTTCCCCTGGAACGGATGCTGCGCGACGCGCGCATCAATCAAATCGGCGAAGGCAGTAATGAAGTGCTCACTTCATTCATCGCGCTCGTGGGAATGCGCGGTCCCGGGATGGAGTTCAAGGAAATTTACGACACGATGTTGAAACCGTCCCGCGCGGGAATTGGTCGAGCGTGGACGGCAGGTATGCATCGGCTCGGGGCAACGGTGCGAATTCCGGATGTACCGGTGGCCAGCGCCGAACTGGGTTCATTTGCCAATCAACTCGGTCGCTTGATTTGGCGTTTTAATTTTGCCGTGAACCGGGCGCTCATTGCGTATCGCGAGCCAATTTTAGACATGCAACTCGTGCAGGAACGGATCGCCGGCGCGGCGATGGATCTTTTCGCATCGACATGCGTTCTCAGCCGCTGGGACTCCGAGCTTCAACTTGCCCGCCGAAACGGCGACTCCAGCCCCTCGACAAATAGCGCAGCCGATCTTTTCATGCGCCAATCTTTCCGGCGCATCCGCGATTTTCTCGCCGGTTTAAAGGACAACGACGATAAGACATTGATGGCAGCGGCAGATTCGGCGCTGGCCGATCATTAATCGGCTGCAACCGGCAACCGGATTGAGGCGCGTCATCCTCGCGCTGGCGCAATTCCAGCTGCCAATTCTGCCATGCACCTCACAGACCTAACATCGAATGGATTCAATCATGTCGATCTTGGCGGCAAAGGGCTGAAGAGGGCGTTGAACCTGATAAAATCGAGAATGGAAACTCGCGCGCGTGGCGATAAGCCGGCTGTTCCTACCGCCCAAGCTTTTGCCGTTAACGCCTGCGCCCCCGGCCGCTACGTTCTGCAGGTTGGCGACAACCACTCTCATGTGGCGAGAGAGCTAAAGCGAAAACTCTGTCACGTCACCGCGATCGCTTTCAATACGAATCAAGCTGCAAGCAAATCGAAAACTTCTGCGCCGGCACCCTCGCCCGCCCCTCGCCTGCCGGAGAACACCGCGTGGTTCGATGAAATCCTTCTCCTGGATTTGATCGAACGGCTGCATGCTCCAGAAAGTTTTATGGAGGAACTGCGTCAAAAAATGGCTCGACGAGGCTCCGAAGTGGTCATCACAGCATCGAATGTTGTCTCCTTTGTCTCCCGAATTATGCTCGCGCTCGGCCGATTAGCCTGCGGCCGTGGAGCTATTCCAAGTGGCGGACGCGGACGGCTGTTTACGTTCAAATCGTTGCGCGCGCTGCTCGAGCGAGCCGGTTATGAAATTGTGGAAGCACGCGGAGTTCCGGTGCCGTTTCCGCTGGCGATCGGCGAGAGTCGTTGGAGCCGCGCCTTGCTAAAACTCAATCAAGTCCTACTCAGAATCTCGAAGCATTTATTCGCCTACCAGATTTGTATGCGCGCCCGCCCGCTTCCCCAGTGCCGGCAGGTGTTCAAGGAAACGAGCTCAAGCGGCGCGGCGTTATATCCGCAAGCATTGGGTCGCGTCGCGTAATTCGCCAAGTAGCTTCGCCGACTGGCGCAATTCTAGCTGCCAAAGAGGCATGCTCCGGGAACAGCTGGAACGCGTCGCGTTCGACGATGTCGATCTTGCCGGGAAACGGCTCCTTATTTTCGTCGTCGCTTACAACGCGGAAACGACGATCGAAAAAGTGCTGAGCCGCATTCCAGCCTCGCTGCTTTGTGATGAGGTCGAAGTTCTCATTATCGATGATTCGTCCAAAGACGATACCTTTGCCAAGGGTCTGCGTTACCAGCGGCGCAATTGCGAATTCAAAATCACGGTTTTACGCACGCCGGAGAACCAGGGTTATGGCGGCAATCAAAAGCTCGGTTATCGCTATGCGATCGATAATGGTTTCGACATTGTCGCGTTGATCCATGGCGATGGTCAGTACGCCCCGGAAAAATTGCCCGAGCTGCTTAGGCCGCTTCTGCGCGCCGAAGCGGACGCGGTTCTTGGCTCGCGCATGATCGACAAGCGCGCCGCGCGGCGCGGTGGGATGCCGTTTTACAAATGGATCGGCAATCAAATCCTGACCGCGTTTCAAAACCGCATTCTCGGGACGCGGCTTTCGGAATTCCACAGCGGCTATCGGCTATATTCAACGAAGGCGCTCACTCAGATTCCGTTTGAAAGAAACACGAACGATTTCCATTTCGACACCGAGATCATCATTCAACTCGCGTTGAAAAGATTGCGGATCGTTGAGCTCGCCATCCCGACATTTTATGGCGACGAGATTTGCTACGTAAACGGCCTGAAGTACGCGTGGAACATTTTTAAATCGACGATCAGAGCGCGGCTTTGCCGGCTTCATCTTTTTTACGACCAGAAATTTGACGTGCAGTCGGTGGAGGAAGTTTACGATCTCAAGCTCGATTTCCCATCGTCGCACACGGCGGCGATTGCGGCGGCCAAGCCCGGGGGCAAAATTCTGGATGTTGGCTGTGGCCAAGGACGAGTGGCCGCGGAGTTAACGAGGAAAGGGTGTCGCGTCACGGGGATGGATCGGCATATTCCGGCGCCGTCACGCGCGCCGCAGGATGTCGATTTTATCCGCTGGGACCTGGA
>DMCG01000226.1:15590-20669 GCA_003445855.1 Spartobacteria bacterium
TTCATGGATGAGCTGCGCTTTGCCACCGGCTGCAAACGTCCCGAAATCGTGTTGACGACCGCTAACATCGGCTTCATCGCGACTCGGCTGATGTTGTTGCTCGGCCAATTCAACTACGGGAAGAAGGGTATCCTCGATGTCACCCACACGCGTCTCTTCACCTTTCGCTCCATGCGCGAGCTGTTGAGACAGTCGGGCTACAAAATTCTAGAAGTGCGAGGCATCCCGGCGCCCTTTCCGGTTGCGCTTGGCAATAATTTCATTACGCGCATTCTGCTTCGCCTCAACAGCACATTGATCTGGTTGAGCAAAGGGCTTTTCTCTTACCAGATTTTCATCCGCGCACGGGCGATGCCCACCGTGAACAATGTGCTGCACGAAACAATTTCGGGTAGTAAAGCGCTGAAGGCCGAAGTGCTCGGCCAGGCAGCCTGATCGCGGCAGCTTAGGGCGACTTCAAGATGTGAAGCGCATGAAGATCATTCTTACAGGCGCCTGCGGATTTGCCGGCAGCACGATCGCCGCCGACCTACTTGCTTCGCGCGACGGCATCGAGATTATCGGTGTTGATAATCTAAGTCGGCCCGGTAGCGAACTGAACCGCCCAATCCTCACGAAGATGGGCATCAAGCTGCGCCATCTCGACATCCGCAACGCGAGCGACCTTGATACTCTTCCCCCCGCCGATTGGATAATCGATGCTGCGGCCAATCCAAGCATACTTGCGGGCATTGATGGCCGCGCGAGCAGCCGGCAGGTGATTGAGCATAACCTTCTTGGAACAATCAACCTTCTTGAATACTGCAAGCAACATCGAGCCGGGTTTATCTTGTTAAGCACGAGCCGCGTGTATTCGGTCGCGGCACTGACTGCAATTAGGGTTGCAGTAATAAAGGATGCTTATCGTCCTGCGGCGCAGAAGACGCGCGGTCTGAGTTCGCACGGAATCTCGGAAGAATTTTCGACAGAGGCGCCTCTTTCACTCTACGGAGCAGCAAAGCGCGCTTCCGAACAACTTGCACTCGAGTACGGAAGTTCTTTCCAATTTCCTGTATGGATTAACCGATGTGGCGTATTGGCCGGGGCCGGGCAATTTGGCAAAGCGGATCAGGGTATTTTTTCGTTTTGGATCCACAGCTATCGGTGGCGAAAACCACTTCAGTATCTCGGGTTTGACGGCGAAGGACACCAGGTGCGCGATTGTCTTCACCCACGCGATCTAATTCCCGTCCTGCTAAAGCAAATTAACGGCGCCACGGGCGCACCCGTTTGCAATTTCAGCGGTGGCACGAGAAACAGCATGTCACTGCGTCAGTTGAGCGCTTGGTGCACAAACCGATTTCAGGCACACAATGTGGGACACGACATGCAAGTTCGTTCATTCGATGTTCCGTGGCTTGTTCTGGATTGTTCTCATGCGCGAAGGCAATGGGATTGGCATCCGCAAACATCAATCGAAAGTGTGCTCGAGGAGATCGCAGTTCATGCAGACACGCGGCCCAATTGGCTGGGGCTAAGCCGCTCACCCGATTAGCAATTTCTTCGACAACTATGGCATAGAGAACGCTGTTCACTGGGCGATGTTCGGGATAAAGAGATGGGACACACGTTCCACGGTTTGCGACCACATTAATTCGAAAGAATCGGCCACCGATTCGGCGCTCACACTTTTGTCAATTGTCATTCCCGCAAGGAACGAAGAGAGATGCATTGCCGCGACAGTCGAACATCTGCATCTGGAACTGCGCATGCGGGGCATTCCTCACGAAATCATCGTGGTGGATGATGCCAGCAGCGACAGAACGGTGGAAGCGCTCAATGCGACCCACCGCAACTTGCCCGAGCTTGTCATTCTCAAAAACCCGGGTCCACACGGCTTCGGCCGGGCGGTCATTCACGGCATCGACCACATGAAGGGCGATGCCGTTGTCATCATGATGGCCGATGAATCGGATGATTGCCGCGACGTTGTGCGTTACTGGACGCTCTTGAACGACGGCTACGAGTGTGTTTTTGGCAGCCGGTTTTTGCGCGGTGGTGGCGTGATCGATTATCCGCGGTTCAAACTGGCGATCAACCGGCTGGCCAACTTTTTTGTGCGGACGTTGTTTGGATTCAAACTGAACGACACAACCAACGCGTTCAAAGCTTATCGCAAAACCGTGATCGATGGTTGCCGGCCACTGATATCGCCCCATTTCAATATCACGCTGGAATTGCCACTTAAAGCGATCACGCGCGGTTATTCATGGGTAAGTGTTCCCGTCACCTGGCGCAATCGACGCGCTGGAGAATCGAAACTTAGACTCAAGGAAATGGGAAGCCGTTACCTCTTCATTTGCCTCTACATCCTGCTCGAGAAGTGGTTGAGCAGGGGCGATTATCGCAGGAACCAAACATTCACCGCCTGAGCGAATCACCATTTCGCATGGAGACGCCACGCCGGAAGTTCCTTGTCGCTTTCCTCGTTATTCTGGCGCTCTCGGTGCCACTCTGGCCGGGCTTTGACCGCCCTGCCACTGCTATGGACGAAGGATCACTGCTCGTTTATCCGGAGTTAATTCTCAAAGGACAACTTCCGTACCGTGATTTCGAAACATTTTATGGGCCAGCGAACCTTTGGGTTCTGTCGGCCGCCTATGCTGGCTTCGGCCCAAGTATTTTTGCTGAACGCGCCGTCGGCTTGACCTATCGGGTCCTGACTCTCCTGGCGATTTTCGCGCTGGTGCAGCGATGGGGTACGACACTCGCTGCGGGCTGCACCATCGTAGCCAGCTTACTTCTTTTGCCGATATTGCTCGGTGCATATGCGTGGATCGGCGGGGCAGTATGCGCGTTGTGGTCGATTTACATGATCGCTAAGCCTGAATCAGTACGTCGATCTTTTCTCGGAGGCATTCTTGCCGGATTGGCGCTGTTGTTTCGAGTCGATCTGGGGCCAGCAGTGATCGCTTCGGCCCTGCCGCTGTTTCTTCTCATGAGGGCGGCGCGGCGCTGGAGTTATCTTGGCGGAGCCGCTTTTGCGCTGCTGCCACTCGGATGGCTAACAGTGGCTGCGGGTCCGAAGGAGATCCTAAACAACCTGCTGCTTTTCCCGGTGATTTACTCAAGTCCAGCGCGCCATCTACCAACCTTTTCAGCGAAGAATTACTTGGTCTTGCTATTTTTTGCTCACATCGTCGCCGTTGCTAGCAACATCTTTGCCGGTGTGATCGCGATCCGCGCTGACCGCCGAAGTCCCACGGCACGCCTTCTTTTGTCCCTGGCACTTCTTGGCCTCGCTGTAACCCATCAGGCAGCACAACGGATCGATCTAATCCACGTCATGTTTGTCGCCTTCGTCTCGATAGGTGTGTTGCCATTGTCGATCTTTGTAATTCGGTCGCACTTACGTGTTACAATGTCGCGGCCGGGTGAAGCAGCGCTCGCCACTGCCATTGCTCTTCTCTTGCTCGAGGGGATTTCACCCGAGGTCGCCGCGACTGCTCGTGCCGAAGTAATTGCCGGTTTAGGTGGCCAAACCGGAACAACCGTCTTTCTGGCGCGACATGGACGCTCGTTTCCGCTTTCTTCCATGTACGCGGCCGTCACTCTTAGCAAAATGCTCGACCGGCTGGATGCTCTGGCATCGCCCGGCGAACGAGTTTTCGTGGGACCGGCCGATCTTCGTCGCACCAATGCCAATGAAACATTCATCTACCACTTGATGCCTCAACTTCGACCCGCCACCTATTTCCTTGAAATGAATCCTCGATCGGCCAATCGGCCAAACTCTCGTCTAGGGCAAGACATCGCCAGCGCAGATTGGCTAGTATTGAGCCACAGATTTGATGGATGGAATGAGCCGAACAAATCGGCAGAACTTGGATCCGATCAACCGATGCGGGTCGTTAAGGATCAGTTCGAACTGTGCGGTCAGTATGGCGGTCGCGATTTGTATCGCCGTCGCACACCGGCCGTAACGAAACTCTAATCGGAACTGATGCGCGATAGCCCTAGCTTATTTCAATATCTGCAGCGCGCGAAGTAATCCTTCGCTCACCAATTCGTAAAGCGGATACTGCACGGCGAGGATGTAATATTGTCGGAGTTCAATAGCGCAAATTAAGGCCACGGCTACGCCGAGCAGGATGTGTCGGTGGCGCCGGACCGGCGCGACAAGCCCGACGAGTGAGCCGAAGGCGAGGAAGCGCAGCGGCATGTCCCACATGTTGGCGTAGCGCAGGTTCATTCCGTACTTGACGTTGCACATCACGAGATAACTCGCCGCGATAAAGATCGACATGAAAAGCTCCCGCTTCATTGTGCGATCGAGTTGAAAGATCGAACCAAGCGCGAGAATCAAAATGATCGGACTAGCGAGGAGAAGATCGACCAGGTAACGATGCCACGGTCCGTCGCCGGTCTCGATCGCGTACGGTGCCTGGGAGGCTTTACTCACGAGTAAGCGGTAAGTATCGATCAAGTTGTGCAAACCGCCGGCCAGAAAGACGAGGATGACAACGCCGAGCAGCGGACCGGCGATCGTGGCCAGCAATAGCTCGCGCGTGACCGTTCCAAATTGTAGCCAACGGTTGGTTAAAATAAGAACGACGAGAGCGATCCAAAGGAAAAACGAATTTTCCTTCGTGATGACGAGGAGAGCGACCGCAAGCCCGTAGGCGACGACCCATGGCCATTCATGGGGCGCGTGCAAGTTTTCCCAAAGAAGCCAGAGACAAAGCAGCGCCCAGAATGTGAAGACACCATCGATGAACGCGTGTTGCGACATGTGGATTTGCGTTGGCGCAAAGGCCATGAGCGCACCAATTCCGAGTGCCCAGTTCGATCCGCGCAATCGCCAAGCAAAGATGACGGCGAGACCAAGCGTGAGCACGCTGAAGAAAGCGGCGACGGAACGCAGGGCTTCGAGCGATTGGTCACCGAAAAGCGAATGCCAGAGATAACCTGAAAAAATGTAAAGAAACCGGACCGGCGGAAGAATCGCGTATGGCAACTCATTTTGCTCCGCGATGTAACCCTCGACTAGGTCTGGGTACGATGTGATTCCGCCTTTGACGAGAGCGTTGACGTACTGGC
>DMCG01000180.1:0-2131 GCA_003445855.1 Spartobacteria bacterium
AAGAGGCTGGTGCCGCCGATGACCGCGGCCGAGATCGCGTCGAGCGCCAGCTGCGTGCTGCGGTCCGGGCTCTCGACCTGAGGTGATATCTGGCAACAGGCGACTCGCAAGCCGGTGGCTCTCCTCCTGGGCGGGGACAGTGCAGAACATCATGGATCGCTGCGTTGCTCAAGTGGGGGCGCTCTTGCCGCTCGCTAGAACGATGATCTAATAACCGTTGTGCGATTGTCCGAGCTCGCCCGCACGCCCGAGCTGCGAATGCGCGTTATCGGGGCGCCGCTGGATGACCGCGAGCTCGGCTGGCCGCACATCACCGACGTCGCCGACCCCGCGGCCGTCGAGCGGATGGTGCAACGGGCGGTGAGTGAGTTCGGGCGCCTCGACTGCGCGCACAACACCGCGGGCATGGCGGGCGCGGGCCAACCGATTCCCGACTACCCGCTCGAGGAGTGGTACCGCGGCATCGACGTCATGCTCACCGGCGCGCAAAAAGCGCTCGCGCTCCCGCCTGGTTTTTCGCTTTTCTCCGTTTCCGAAAAAGCTTTTGCCCGCGCCGAAAAAATTCCGAACCGCGGTTTTTATTTTGATTTCCTCGAATTCAAAAAACAACAAGCCGAGTGGATGACGCCAAGCACGCCCAGCATCGCGCACATCCACGCCCTGCAATCCAAGCTCGACGAAATTTTCGAGGAAGGCCTCGACGCGCGCTCTGATCGACATGCCCGCACGAACGCGCTCGTTCACGATTGGGTCCGTCGCGCCGGCTTCGACTTCTTCGCGGAAGAAGGCTTTTGCTCGAAAACACTCACCTGCGTGAAAAACAATCGCGGCATTGATGTTCTGAAACTCGCCCGCGATCTCCGCGAAAAGCATCACCTCGTCATCGACCCCGGCTACGGCAACATTCGCGGCCAAACCTTCCGCCTCTCCAACATGGGCGACGAAACCGAAGAAACCGTTTCGCATTTGCTTGCGTGTCTCGACGATTGTTTGGGGTAGCGCACGCAATGCCAATCCAGCTCGGACCTCGCGCGCTGGTTGCAGCGTCCTCGCCGCAACTGTAACTTTCGCTGATGAGAGCGCGTGAGTCGGCAGCAGAATACGTCGTCAAAAATGGCAAACGAAAGGCGGTTATCTTGCCGATCGAAGAATATGAAGAATTGCTCGAAGACTTGTACGATTTGGGCGTAATCGCCAGTCGCCGCCATGAACCAACGATTCCGTTTGAAGAGGTTCTGCGACGGCTAAAGAAGAATGCCCCGGTATAGCATCGAGTTCCGAAAGTCGGCGGAGAAGGACCTCAGGCGTTTAGATCCAATGACACGACAACGTGTCGTTCGCGCGATTTGGCAGTTAGCGGACAATCCGCGCCCATCCGGTTGTCGCAAGCTCGTGAACACTCGAAACGCATACCGCATTCGTGTTGGCGACTACCGCGTGATTTACGCGGTTTTGGATGTCGTGCTTGTTGTGGCAATCGAGAGCGTTCGTCACCGACGCGAAGCTTACCGATGATTTTCCTGGTCGTTCAAAGACAAAAGCCAAGGCGCGGATGTGACGAAAATTGTGAGTCGTTCGAATGACAAGATGGGTGAACACCTCGTCTTTGAATGCACCCGCGAGCATCCAACAAACGTTTCGTACCCGCGTTACCGCTTTACAAGATACGAAAATATTCCCAGCAGCGAACCGTTACTCGAGCAGTTTTGCGGTCCGATTTTGATGGGAGATCAAAAACTGTTTCTCACAGTTCGTTACACTGCCTTTATTGAGCTGAAGAACGCGCGAGTGAAGGTGATGAAAGCACCGGCCGATGATAAGCAATAAGCGGCGCAACAAAAGCGAAGGGCGCCTTCGTTTCCGAAAGCGCCCTTCATATTTGATGGCGATAAGCCGAATTCTGTCCCACAGCTCTTTGCGAGCAAAGAAGCTGGGCGATGATCATTTATCTCAATCCCGCCTTCGCGGGACCGCCCGATCCCGCAGTTGCGGGACCATGATGCGACGAACCCGAGGATCGACGGACCGGCTGTCCTCCCTCTGTTTTGTCTTGCACCGCATGGGGTTTTTCATGCCTCGCGAATCACTCCGCGAGCGGTGAGCTCTTACCTCGCCTTTTCACCCTTACCTG
>DMCG01000180.1:2551-4173 GCA_003445855.1 Spartobacteria bacterium
CGCCCGCGTCTTTTACGCGGCATGCTGCCGTATGGTGTTCGGACTTTCCTCCAGCAAGCCTCGCGGCTCACCAGCGATCATCTGCCATCGGCGCGCAACTTAGCACAATTAAGCGTTCCTCGCACCAAGGACACAACGTTCACCGTTTAAATGAACTCCTAACCCTTTGTGTCCGCAGTGTCCGTTGTGCGAGCTCTTAAATGGGTGAACGCACAGTCATCAGAAAAATCGTGATCATAGCGAGAGCGATGATGAGCTAACCGATCGAATCTCGCCTGAGCGCTTACGGGTCCTGGCTCGCCTGCGTCCGGGCGCGGGATTGTTCGGTGACGTCACGGGCGCGGTCAAGCGAGCGCTTCATCCAATTGTATTCTGACGCCTGGCCTCGCGGCGCCGGCGTTAAGGGCGCGGGCGTGGGCTTCACTCCGACTGGCTGCGCTGCAACAGATTTGGCTGTGGCCGGTGGCGTTTCGTTCTGCTTCTGGCGCAGATAGACAAATGCCACGCCGGCGGCAAGCACGAAGATAAGGAAACCGCGCATTCTTTGTTTTGGAGCAGTTGGCGAGCCATTATATTGCAAAAGCAGAAAGCAGTTGCTCGCACTAAGGACACAACGGTCACAATGTTCTGAGCGATAACATTAATCTGCGCTCTTTGTTTCCTTTGCGGCCGTTGTGCGAGTTCTCAAATGGGTGGCGGCACGGTCATGAGAAAAATTGTGATCATCACGAGCGCGATAACGAGTTTGCCGATCATGCCACCGAGATTGCCGAGCAAACTTCCCCAGCCGGCGCGGCCAGCGTCGATCATTCTTTTCCCGGCAATGAATTCGCCGCCGATCGCGCCGATCACCGGTCCAACGAATAATCCGATGATTCCGAAAAAGAGTCCGGCGAGCGCGCCGAAAATTGCGCCGAACACTCCCCATTTGCTGGCGCCGAAATATTTTGCGCCGAAATAAGCACCTAGAAAATCGAGCGCGTAGGTCGCGAGCGTAAGCAGAACAAGAACCGCAATACTGGGCCAACCGATGCTTTTCTCCGCACCGAGCATCATTCGGTGAATGACCGCGGCGGCGAGAATGATGGTCGTTCCTGGAATGATCGGTAAAACGGTGCCGATCAGGCCAACGGCAAACAGCACGATCGTGAATAACCACCAGAACAGCTCCATTTAACGGATCCTAAGCCACAGATCTACACAGATGGAACACAGATGTTGAGTCACAAGAATTGGAATCCTGATTCGCAGCGCCTCTCGTCATTCCCCAAATAATCTGTGTAAATCCGTGTTAATCCGTGGCGAAAATTCCCTGCAAAACTTTTGACCGCGTAGATGTCGATCTTATACTTGAAGTCCCCCATTTAACTAAAACCGGAGGATTCATTATGCCACTTGCAGTTGGAACCAAAGCGCCAGATTTCACACTCTCGACCAAAACCGCGGACGGGCCGAAACAGATCAAATTGAGCGACAATTTCGGAAAAAGAAACACGCTGCTGCTCTTTTTCCCGATGGCGTTCACCGGCACGTGCACGACGGAAATGTGCCTGTCTCTTATACACATCTGACGCTGCCGACGATCTACTCTGTGTAGATATCGGTGGTCGCCGTATCATTAA
>DMCG01000251.1 GCA_003445855.1 Spartobacteria bacterium
GCGGCTGGTCCGCTTTTCGAAAACGCGAACAAATTGTTGGACAATCTCAATCTCACGGTCACCGATTTAAAAGGAAACCTGGGAGAGTTCATGCCCAAGCTCGGGCCGCTGGCCGATTCGCTAAAAACCGACGTGGACAATTTGCAGAACGTGGTCAAAAACCTTGAGAGCGTATCCAAGGATGCAGATATAGTTTTGGGAACCGCCAACGCATTCATCAGCACGACGGACAAGCAGCTCCAGGAACAAATGAGAGAACTGCACGTAATTTTGCTAAACTTGAAAGTGGTCACGACGCACGCGAAGGCGCTCGTCGAATCGCTCGCGGAAAAACCAAACCGCGTGATTTTCAGCGGCAAACCGGCCAAGCTCACACCCGAAGCGGAAATCATCAAAAGCCACGAACCCTTGCCGGGAAAAAAACCGTGAGGAAACTGTAGTCGTGTCTCTCTGACTCACGTCGGAATTGGCGGCCACTAGTCGAGCGGCTCAGAGAGCCGCTGCTACAACTTTCGATAGCGCCGCATCAATTTAAAGAAGCGGAGTGTGTCGCGCACGGGATGAATGCTGCTGACTTCGTCGGAGTAAACGGTGCTGATCGGGACTGAGTCGATGCGAAAACCCTTGCGACTGACGATGATGAGCATTTCGGTTTCGTATTCAAAACGATCTGCGCCTTCGAGCAAGTCCGGGATTAATTGTCGATGTAGCATGCGAAAGCCGCATTGCGTATCGGGAATCTCCTGCCTGCAAACGCGGCTGATTTTTTTGCTCATGTAACGATTGACGATGCGGCGCGTGCGCGGCATGCGCGCGACATCGTTCATGCGGTTGCCGAGAACGAGCTTCGGTTCTGCTGTCGAGACAGCGGCAGCTACAAATCGCTCGATCTCTTCCGGACGATGTTGTCCGTCGGCGTCGAGAATAATCACGAAATCGAATTGTCGATCCAGCCAATGACGCAAACCGGTTTTGATCGATTCGCCTTTGCCGCGGTTTTGCGGGTGAATGATGACTTCGGCGCCGGCTTCACGTGCCCGCTCCGCGGTTCGATCGTTCGATCCGTCATCAACGACCAAGACGTGATCGAGCTGCGCGCGCGTGCGGCGCGCAACATCGCCGATATGTTTTTCCTCGTTGTATGCCGGGATAATCGCGGCAATCGATTGTCGATCTTGCGTACGCGGCGTGGCGTTCTCCATCGTCAACGGACGACCGGATGAAAGTCGGCCGCGTGATAAGAGCTGCGGACAAGAGGACCGGAGGCGACATGCTCGAAACCTTTGGCGCGCGCAATCTCGCCGTATGCTTCGAAGCGCTCCGGCGTGACGAACTCAACAACCGGCAAATGTTTCGGCGTCGGCCGCAGATACTGACCCATCGTCAAAACCTGACAGCCGACTTCGCGCAAATCGTCCATGGTTTGAAATAACTCCGGCTCGGTTTCGCCAAGGCCAAGCATGACGCCGCTTTTGGTGACAACATTCGGCGATAATTCTTTCGCGCGCCGCAAGACTTGCAGCGAAGTGCGATATTTCGCGCGCGAACGCACGAACGGCGTGAGCCGCTCGACCGTTTCCATGTTGTGATTGTAAATGTCCGGGGCGGCGTCGAGCACGATCTGGATGCACCAATCTTGCGCGTGAAAATCGGGCACGAGCACTTCGATGATGATCGACGGATCCATTTCGCGGATCGCGGTGATCACGCGCGCAAAATGATTGGCGCCGCCATCTTTTAAATCATCGCGCGCGACCGCAGTGATGACGACGTGCTTCAATTTCATTCGGCGCACAGCTTCGGCCACGCGCTGCGGTTCGTCTTCTTCGAGCGCGAACGGTTTTGCCGTTGTCACCGCGCAAAATCCGCACGCGCGCGTGCAACGATCGCCGGCGATCATCATCGTCGCCGTGCCCTGGCTCCAGCATTCCCAGCGGTTTGGGCACTGCGCACTTTCGCAGACGGTGTGCAGGCGCAGATCGGAAATGAGCGCCTTGGTCGAAAAGAAAATCGGATTCGAGGGCAGGCGCACTTTTATCCACGGCGGCTTGTGCGCCTGGTGGAGCGCCGGATCGATTTTTGCGCACGACATTTTCGAAAACCTAACGCAACGTTGAAGCGTTGAAAAGCGATTGTAGGGCGGCCATTTTGGCCGCCACGTTTAGAGCGGCGGCGAAGATCGCCGCCCTACAACGCCGCGCGAGATCGAAAAGCAACCGCTCGCAAGATCGACAGGTTGTTAAACCAACATTGACACCGCTATGCACCGCTCTGTAGGGGACGCCGTTGGCGTCCCAGGGGAAGCGAACCGCTTCCCCTACAGTTTCGTTCGGCCCGATAACGCCTGATAGAGCGTCAATTCATCCGCCGATTCCAAGGCGCCGCCGGCGGGAAGGCCATGCGCGATGCGTGTCAAAGTCACGGGTTTGTTTTTCAAAAGATCGACAAGGTAATTTGTGGTCGCTTCGCCTTCGACATCGGCGGCGAGCGCGAAAATGATTTCGGAAAATTTCTCCTTTTCGACGCGGTCGAGCAGTTCCTTGATGCGCAAATCTTCCGGGCCGATGTGATCGAGCGGCGAAATGCGGCCGCCTAACGAGTGATAGCGCCCGCGAAAGGCGCCAGTTTTTTCCAGCGGAAGAATATCGGTCGACTGCTCAACCACGCAGAGCAAATCGACGGCGCGTGATGAATCGGCGCAGATCTCGCAGATTTCCGCCGTCGTGAAATATCCGCACAGCTTGCAGGGATGAATAGCCCGCCGCGTGTCGATAATGGCGCGCGCGATTTGCTCCGGTTGATCTCCGCGCGCCTGGATAATCCAAAGCGCAATGCGTTCGGCCGAGCGAGGTCCAACCCCCGGCATCGTCCG
>DMCG01000117.1:0-2491 GCA_003445855.1 Spartobacteria bacterium
GATCAGACTTTCATTGATAGAAAAACGGCATTCGCGAAAACATTCTTCGCAAATCGGATTAGTCGCGGAATAAAGAAATCGATCTGAAGTTTTGCGCGCGCTGCCGAGCTGCTCGAGGCGCTCGCACGCTTCATCCATGATTTGGATGCGAGAAACGGTCTCCGTCGCTTGAGCAAACCTGGCGGGCAAGATTGCAATTGGCTGAAGTAAATCGAGCCATCGTTTTCGAGTGGGCCCATCGCGCCACTGCAAAATATCCGAGATCAAAACATCAAATGCGTATGGCTCGAGAGCGGGAACTTCCACTTCCCAGCGAACGATGTTCTGCTGCGCCAGCTGTTCGAGCAATTTAATTTCGAGGCCTAACGAATAGGCCGGCGTTTCGCCATCACACCGAGCGAGGAGCTCGATCATGTGAACATCGAGTGGGACGGTTTCACCGGTCTCGGTAAAGACAAATTGATCGCCATCGAGTCGACCGTTTGGATGGAGACGTGGAGAGAGCTCAGCGCGAATATCGGGGTCCGCATTCAGTGCCGCGGCGGCGCCATGCGCAGTCCAGCGCTCGAGAAAAGATTCCCGTTGAGCAATTCCTGACGCGGGCGTCAGGGTTATGCCGCTAATTTGCTTGTCGATCTTGCCCCAGCCGCCCGGCCCGAATGCGCTCAACGAATCGTTCTTCGCGCAAATGCGCTGCAAATACAAAAGCATCGTCCGCTCGTGCGCGCGCTCACTTTTATTGCGCGGCGGCAGGGCGCCAACGACGGGAGAAAATTGCCTGGAAAGACGTTCATGCAATCCTTCTGCAGCGAAGACAAGATAAGCCGGCAAGATAGTCCGAGCGGAATCGTGAAGCGCCTCGCGCGCAATCTCGAGCTCACGTTGAAGACACTGATCGAAGTGCGCTTCAGCGCTCGCCAGTTTTGATGCACGATCCCAACAGATAGCGAATGCGCGCGAGGGCGGATCAGCTATTGGCGGCACCGTGCCGGATCGAATCGCTTTGTGCCAGGCGCGAAATAGCTCTTTGGAAAGGCCATGGGTCCGCGACCGAAGAATTTCCTCGACCTCTGACTTTGCTTGCGAAAATTCCTCACTCCTAACGAGTAATTCGCGCGCGGCTGCGGAAGTTGCCGGCGTGCACAGTCGCTCAACGGTCTCGAAGGGCACACCGGCCATCCGAATTAGAAAAATCGGTGCGACTCGATACGAAGTGGACACGCGTTCAGCAAAACCAAACGCATGAGAACTGACAAGTTAAACCGCTGCACACACGTGATGTAGCAACGGGCCTGTGGCCCGTTCAAGTCTTTCACGGTGCAAAGCGACGTGGGTACACATGCGCGCTATTCCGTCCGATCAATCGGCACGATTTCTCCTTGATATGGCCAATGCTCCGCCTTGGCTACCAAACCCGCACGCACCGGATTTTGCCGCACGTATTCCCATTTCTGGTCGTAGCTTGCGTCATTCCGCAGAACATGATCGAAAAAACCTTCCTGCCAAATTCGCCCCGTGGATTTCACCCGACCCGCGTCTTTTGCTAACACTCGCTTGAGCAATCCAATCCAGCGTCCGAGATCAAATTCCGGCCCGCCGCGAACAAATAGATGTACATGATCGGGCATCAGGACGTAACGGCCGACCGCGATATTATGCTCGCGGGCCGCGCATGTCGCGAAAGCAATGAACCCATTCTGCACGGCAGTCGAAGCGAGAAACGCATATCGCTGATACGTGCAGAATGTCACGAAGTAAACGGGCTGTGCGTAACGCTGGAAGAGCGGATCGAGCCGGAGCGGGCGTTTCGGAAAAACTTTTCGAGAGATCACCGGTTCGCATCGAATCGATAAGGTCGAATTTGAGCAATCATTTTGTGTAGCAATGGGCTGCCAGCCAGAGCACGGCCCACAGGGCCGTGGCTACAACTCGTTCCAGCCTTACACGGCCCAGAGGGCCGCGGCTACAACTCGTTCGAGCTTTCACGGCGCACAGTGCCGTGGCTACAACATCAGCTATTCAAAAGCGGCAAGCGAATCGTGAAAGTGGTTCCGCGGTCCGGAGTGCTATCGACTTTGATCGAGCCGTTGTGATCTTCCAGAACTTTCTTGGTGATGTAGAGACCCAGTCCTGTGCCGCTCTTCCCTTGTTTGGTCGTAAAATAGGGATCGAAAATCTTGCTCATCTGCGCGGGTGTGATTCCAGAACCATTGTCCTCGATTCGAATGTCGACGTAAAAATCTTTTGGCGTGCAGGTCACCGCCACCGAACCTTTTTTTTCGGCGGAAGCCTGCACCGCATTGATGATTACGTTCTGGATGGCGCGTTTAATTTGCACGGCCTCGCCGAGAACCATGCACGGGTGCTCGCAAATACTGGATTGCAAGTCTACTCCGCTCTGCGCTGCCAGCGCATCGACTGCTTTGATGACTTCGCGGAGAATTGCGGACACGGAGACCTGCTTATGTGGTGACGCTTCGGCGCTGCCGTA
>DMCG01000117.1:2831-3738 GCA_003445855.1 Spartobacteria bacterium
GGCACCTCCGTTTTCGGAAAGCTCCAGTTTTTTGGCAAGAAGTTGCACGTAACCCCAAACGATGGTGAGCGGATTACCCAAATCGTGGACAAATTCGGCCGAGGCCTGGCCAAGCGAGGCAAGCCGTTCCTTTTGCGCCAGTTCTTTGAGCAAGCGATTATTTAATTCCTTGATCTCGGCTGCCGCATGTTCACTTGTCCGATGAACACGCGTGCGTTCGACATTGCGCCCAATGACGTCACGCATTTCGCCCGCGTCAAAGGGCTTGCTAATGTAATCATTGGCCCCAAGCCGCAGCGCTTCCTTGGCAGTTTCCAAGGCACCGAAGCCGGTCAACATGATGACGGAAAGATGAGGATCGATCTCGCGAATTTTGCGCAAACCATCGATTCCGGTCATACCGGGCATCCGGATGTCCATCACGATTGTGTCGGGTTGTTTCTCTTTCAGGAGTTTCATTCCCGCTTCGACGCAATCCGCCGTGTGCACCTGATAGTCCGGCTTCAATAGCATCCGCAGACTCTCGCGGGGGCCGATTTCGTCATCGATAACGAGGATTTGAGGCAGATCGGTGGAAACAGTCATGGACGGACTTGAATCGGTTAGAAGCTAGGCGCGTGCCAGCATACCAAGTGCTGGGGCAGAAAAGTATTTACAGATTGATAAAAAATTCGGTCGCCAGACATTGAAATAGTTTCTACTGGCGCGCAAGCTGCAATTTGTGAATAACTTGCGAATTCGGTGAATAAGTCGGTTGCCGAGGGCCAAAGAAATATAATGACTGGATTTAATATAGCGTTTAGAATGCATCGTGATTTGCTCGTGGCTGCCCTTAACGCCAAGCACTTAAAACATCTAACGCTCGTTCGAATACCGTCGGCCGCGAGATCGTTCTCTTTCGGTATCG
>DMCG01000117.1:4067-10033 GCA_003445855.1 Spartobacteria bacterium
TTACTGGGATGGGGGTACTCGCGCCGAACGGGATTGGCTTGGAAGCATTCTGGGATTCCCTCATTGCCGGCCGCAGCGGCATTGGCCCGATTACGCTCTTCGACGCAACCGATCATCCAAGCCGGATCGCCGGAGAGGTGAAAAATTTCAATCCGCTGGATTATATGCCAGCTCAATGGAAGCCCAAGCGCATGGCGAGGCATACACAACTGGCTTATGCCGCAACCCAGATGGCTCTCAAGCATGCGGATTTTAATCCCGGGCTCGAAGAATCCGCGACTGTTCTGCCGATTTGTATCGGTGTAAGCACGAGCGCAATGGACGTTCTTGAACGTGGGTTTTGCGAGCTTCAGGAACGCGGGCCAAGAGGAGTCAACCCTGGAGTGGTGCGCAACTGTCAACCACAGGCTGTCGCTCATTTGATAGCTGAAAAACTAGGAGTTGAAACGGAGGCCGCCACAATTTCTTCCGCATGCCCCTCCGGCATTGATGCGATCGCGGCAGCTGCATTGCAGATCAGATCTGCAAAAGCAGACATGGCGATCGCCGGCGGCGCTGATGCACACGTGATGCCCCTGGCGATGGCCTCTTTCGCTTCTGCCGGTCTAAGTTCGCTTGCGAACTCTGATCCTGCTCACGCAAGCAGACCGTACGACTCGGCGAGCGACTCGGGTGTTATTTCTGAAGGCGCCGGCGTCATCATCTTAGAAAACCTCGAACATGCTATCGGGCGCGGCGCGGAAACATATCTGGAAATCACCGGGTACGCGGCGCAGACGGACCATGATGCCGACGATCCTTTCGCCGGTCTTGCTGCTACGATGCGGCTCGCATTAGCAAACGCTTGCCGCGACGCTCGAGAAATTGACTATATCTGCTCGTACGGTCCGGGGCATCCGGTGCTCGATGCGGGGGAAGTAAAAATGATTCGCCGAGTGTTCGGCGCGGCCGCCGATCATGTCCCGGTCAGTTCGATAAAAGGGGTCACTGGAAATCCGCTGGCTGCCGCCGGACCGTTTCAACTGATCGCCTGCGCGCTGGCCTTTAAGCACAATGTAATCCCGCCAACTGCGAATCACGACTCCCCAAATTTCGACTGTGATTTGGATTTCGTGCCGAAGAAGGCACGGAAGGCACTACTCAATTGTATATTAATCAACGTCCGCGGCTTGGGCGGAGGCAATAGCAGTATGGTGGTGGAGCGGGTCCAAATGATATGACCATTGTAACGGGCATCGGAGCAAAAACCAGCGCAACGGTCTTAAAGCGCGTCGGCAGGAAATGACAGACGTTACGGTTCCAACTCTCGGGGCGCTGCTTGTCCAATCTGCCATTGGTTTGGTTGTATTCCAGGCGAATCGACACAGGCTGGCGAACCAGTGCTTCTTGCTGCTTTCGTTAGCAATCGATGCGTGGCTCGGCAGTCTCTATTTAGCGTTTATTGCCAGCAATCCGCAGGTCGCAGAATTTGCTATCCGACAAGCTTCGGCTAGCGGCGCGATGTATCTCGCGGTGCTAAATCTTCTTCGCCTTTCGGTCAGGCAAAAGCAGCCGGGTTGGCGCAGCCTTCTTCGCCATTCTCGCGTTTGGCTGCTTCTCACCATCGCCGTCGTGGTCCTTTGCCAGACAAAGGCGTTTTTGCAAGGCGCACAAATGCCGCACCAGACGGGCGGCGCACCCAGCCCGATTTACGGGCAGGCGGTTTACCTTTATGCGGTCTATTTTGTTGTTGCATTCGTCGCGCTGATCATCAGCTATTGGCGCGACCTGAGGAAGACCACCGGTGGCGAGCATGCCGAGCTCGCGTTCATCCTGATCGGCGCGGTTTCAGGCGTAGCCTTCGCGCTGCTGCTAGCGTTTACCCTGGATTTTCTTGTCGGACAAGAAAAGTCGATCTGGTTCGCGCCATTTCGCGTTGTTTTTATCAGTCTCGTAATCGCGTACGGCATCGCCACTCGAAAAATTTTAGAGGTAGGCTTTTTCCTCCGGCGCGCGATGGCTTACGTGCTCCTGGTTGTCTATCTTCTCGTTCTTTATGGGTTCGTGTGGTGGCTCGCGTTCACTGTGTTTGCCCCGCTGCTGCCGAACGATGCGAGATCGCTGGCACACGTCCTCGCCGCACTAGTGGTGGCCTTTGCGATGGCGCCGGCGCGCGGAATTTCTCAACGCCTGGCGGACCGGCTTTTCGTCGGTACGCGCCGCCTCGACTTCCAAGCAACCATGAAGCAGGCGGCGGCGATCCTGAAATCGGTCACCACTTTACGCGATCTTCTCGAACGGTTCGCAGAAACGATTGCGCAAGCGGCGGACACGAACCGCGTGATGATTTTGTTGTCGCGAAAAGATCTTTACGCGCAGCACTATCCGGCGCCGACCCGACAAAGCAAGATTGATCTCCCGAGAGACCATCCTCTTCTGACTTATCTCAAAGCCTCGGGAGAACCGATCGTGCTGGATGAGTTGCATCGCATTCGCTCCACGCCCGAAGTGCACCGTGTCATTGCCCAGATGCACCATCTCAATCTCGCCGTCGTGATGGGAATTTTCGCGCGCGATCAGCTCGAAGGTGTCATGCTCCTCGGTTCACGTCTTTCCGGACGAATTTACGGCAGCGTGGAGCAGAACGCGCTCCAGGTTCTTTGCGGTCAGCTCGCCGTCGCCATCGAAAACGCGGAACTGTTTACCGAAGTGCAGAACGCGAAGATTTATAACGAAACGCTTCTCGAAAATCTGACGACGGGCGTGATTGCGGCGGGAATTGATGAGCGCATTACTGTTTTCAACAATGAGGCCGGGCAGATCACAGAATTGAATTCGCGGGACATTCTCGATCACACCATCGATGAACTTCCAGAAGCGCTCCGAGATGCATTGCGCGACACATTGCGAACCGGTGAGAGCCAGGAAAATAACGAGCTTGTCCTGCGGTTCGACGATCGAGGCGTCATTGTTCGCGCCAGCACGTCCATCTTTCGGGGCGAAGATCGACAAGTACTCGGCGCCTTGATGGTGCTGACCGACATCACTGCGCTCAAGCGGCTCGAGCTGCAAATCCGCCGCAGCGATCGCCTCGCCAGTCTGGGCACGCTCTCCGCCGGAATGGCTCACGAAATTAAAAACCCGCTCGTCTCGATCAAGACCTTCGCGCAACTGCTGCCCGAGCGATATCAGGATTCTGATTTTCGGGAAACATTCTCAAACCTGATCGGTCACGAGATCGATCGGATCGATTCGCTGGTCAACCAGTTGCTCCGCTTCGCGCGGCCCGCGAAGCCACGCCTCAAGCCGATGCACGTGCACGAGGTTTTGGAAAAGTCGCTCCTGCTCATCGGCCATCGATTGTATCAAAAAGACATTAAATTAACTCGTTCCTGGGAGGCAAATGTTGATACACTCCACGCCGATGCCGACCAACTCGAACAGGTTTTCCTCAACTTTTTCATCAACGCCATGGACGCGATGAAGCGCGGCGGCGAACTCAACGTAAGCACACAGATCGGGACCGGCGAAGAGTGGGTGGCCGCGATTGCGCACGGCAACGGTGAATCGCAGGAAATTCTTCGCATCACCATCCGCGACACGGGCGAAGGAATTCGCGGCGAGGATATCCCCCATGTTTTCGATCCGTTTTTTTCCACAAAAGATTACGGCACCGGGTTGGGATTGTCGGTCGTCCACGGAATAATTCAGGAACATGGCGGCCAAATTGAAGTGGAAAGCGAACTCAGGAAAGGCACGGCATTCCACATCTTGCTTCCGCTCGTTCGCTTTGACAGCGAGGTGGCCGCGGCATGATGCCTCCGCCGGTCTGCATTTTATACACGCAGGATCCCGATCTCGTCCGGCGGGTGAAAGCGTTCCTGCGCACGATCGCGCAAACGCGTCACGTGTCGGAGACGAGTCGTCTCGATGCCGTGTTGCAGCAAGCCAATCCCGCGCTGCTCATCATGGATCTCCACGCAAAGGAAAGTCGCGATTTGCTCGAACAAATTCAAAAGGACTGGCCGGAGGTCTTGATCATCGCGCTGGGCATAGCGCGATCCGAACCATTGCGCGAAGCAGAGCAAAGCGGAATTTACGCAGCCGATGACCTGCAGCTCGACCGGCCTCACTTCCAGGCGTTGGTCGGACGCGCGTTTGACTACTTAAAAGTTTTGCAGGACAACCGGGAACTACGCGAAGAATCCACCGGTACTACTCTCAACCAGCCGCCACCCAGAATTGAGGTTGCGACCGATCGCTATGGAATGCCTTCGCTCCCCTTGCTGCGCTTCCCCCGTGTCTTCCGCCGGTTCGATAACGTCGACGCGCTCCTTGCCAACGTTGTGGAAAACGTCGCTGATGCCGCGGGTGTGACGCGGGTCGGGATTTTTTCGAAAATTCGGAAGGGCGATCGCTATCGGCTGCGGGCGGGCCTACGCTGCTTGCCCGAGACGAACGAAGTTGAATTCGGCGAACGCGACCCACTGGTGCGCTGGTTTGAGCTGCACGCGCATTTGATTTGCCGCGCGAATCTCGCGCAAACGCCCGACCGCGTCGAGCGATCACTTCTTCGCCGTGCGCTCGACACTTTCGGAGCGGAAGTGATCGTTCCGCTCTATGCGCGTGGCCGCATAATCGGATGGCTCTTCTTTGGTCATCGCGTAACCGGGCAGCGCTTCGATTATCACGACCTCGAAGGACTGATGATTCTCGCCGAGCATGTTTCGACTGTCCTCGAAAACGCGCTTCTCTACGAGGAAATCACGCTGCAAAAAACCCTGGCTGAAACCCTGCTCAAATCGATCCCGCCGGGAATCGTGGCGACCGATGAAAACGCCATCGTTCGCTGGTTCAATCCCACCGCCGAACAAATTCTGGGATTGTCGAGCAAGGATGTCTTGAATAAGCCGATCGAATCTGCCGGAAGCAGACTCGCGGCATTTCTTCGCGAGACGCTCGACTCAAAGACTAATCTGCCGCCGCAGCAATGGATCGACAATAAGACGCGCCGATCGCTCGCGGTCGAGACACGCCGGCTTGTCGACGAACACACGCCTCTCGGCGCGGTCGCTGTCGTCCACGATCTCACCGCCGAGGAAACTTTGCGCGAAAAGCAAACTCTCCTCGATCGTGCCGTCTTTTGGACAGACTTGGCCGCCAGTATGTCCCACGAAATCCGCAATCCGCTCGTTGCGATCAAAACGTTCGCGCAGCTTCTCCCCGAGCGATTTGACGACGCCGATTTTCGAAAAGATTTCAACGAAATCGTCGTTCGGGAGGTCGACCGCCTCGATAAGATCATCACGCAGATCAACAACTTTGCGCATCCGCCTGAGCTCGTGTTCAAACCAATTGACGTGCGCACGCCTGTGAAAAAGGCCATCGAGATCGCGCGCGATCGCTTCGCCGCCAATGGGGGGTTGGCCGTTGAAACTTCGCTGCCTAACGATCTGCCGAAGGTGCTCGGTGACGAAACAGCATTGACCGAGGCCTTCGCGCATCTCGTCGCCAACGCGGCCGAAGCGCTTTCGGGACGGACCAAACCGCGTATTACCCTGACCGCAAAACCGATTCGCGAAGGCAAGCATGCCAGCGGTGTCATCGTGACCGTGCGCGACAACGGCAAAGGCATCGCGCCCGATTTGAAAGACAAAATCTTTTCGCCTTTTTGCACGACCAAGCCCCGCGGAATGGGACTTGGCCTTCCCATCGTCAAGCGCACCGTCTTCGATCACAACGGCCGCGTCGACATCGATTCGACATCACACGGCACATTGGTGAGCGTCATGTTGCCCGCCAGCCCGAACGGAAACTGATAATTTCCGATTTCCGATTCGCGATTTCCGACTTAAGATTTGCCGCGTAACCGCGCCTAGCGCGCAAGATCGACATCTTCAACCTATGATCGTCACCACCGCTCAACTCTACAAAGTCGCCTACGGCAAATTCGCGGTCGGCGCGTACAACATCAACAACATGGAGCA
>DMCG01000122.1 GCA_003445855.1 Spartobacteria bacterium
TGAGGTGAGCTTGCGAATGGCGCGAACTTCATTCACGAGCTGGGCATATTGCGAAGGCGTCAGCGATTGCGCGCCATCAGAAAGTGCGAGTTCGGGATGATTGTGGACTTCGACCATGAGACCGTCCGCCCCGACTGCGACACCGGCGCGAGCCAGCGGTGTGACCATGTAGGTATTGCCGCTGCCGTGGGACGGGTCAACGATCACCGGCAGATGGGAAATGCTGCGAATAGCCGGCACCGCGGCGAGATCGAGCGTGTTACGCGTATGCTGCGCAAAGGTTCGGACACCTCGCTCGCACAGGATTACATTGTAATTGCCTTCGGCCATGATGTATTCGGCTGCGAGCAGCCATTCCTCGAGTGTGGCAGCCATGCCGCGTTTCAACAACACGGGCAACTTCGAGCGGCCAGCTCTCTCCAGAAGCGGAAAATTTTGCATGTTGCGAGCGCCGATCTGAATGATGTCGCCGTACTGTTCGATAAGACCGATACCGGCTTCATCGAGCGCTTCGGTCACGATCTTGAGTCCGAACTTGTCTCGAATTTCCGTCATTATTTCCCACGCCTTCTCCCCCAACCCCCGGAATGAATAGGGCGAAGTTCGAGGCTTCCACACGCCGCCGCGGAAAAAACGCGCACCGCTTTGCTGCACAGCCTCCGCCACGGCGAACGCCTGATCGCGACTCTCGATTGCGCAGGGTCCGGCGATAATGGCAAGCTCGCTTCCGCCAATCGTGGCGTCGCCCACTCGGACAATTGTTTTCTCCGGCCGCAAATCGAGCGTGATTAGCTTGTACGGTTTGCTGACGCGAATAACTTCCGCGACGCCAGCGAGGTTTTCGAAGCGGTGGCCGTCGATCACCCCGATGTTCCCCGTGATTCCGATGGCCGTGCGGGTTGCACCGGCGAGTGGATGGGCGCGCAGCCCTATCGTTTCAATATTTGCGACTACCGCGTCGATTTCCGGCGCCGTCGCGTTGCTTTTCATTACGATTAACATGTTGATAAAAATTTGCGTCGTTTCGTTAGGAGCAAAGATTGACATTCGTCGTGACACGATGACCGAACGCTGTTCGGCACCTGCGGACCCCGGCTACGGAACCTTTGCTAAATCAGCAGCGCCAGGTCTTCCGCGCGACGTTGTGGCACCAACGCCAATAACCGGTCGTCAGATCTGTGGCCTTGCCGACCAGTGAACTCGATCCAACAACTTTGCGCATACTCCAAACTATGCGGCCGGCGAGGACGCAAGCAAGCAAATAGTGGCAAATGCTGGTGTTTCCCAGCGTCGGCGAGCGCTTGCCCTGCGTCGCTCTCTTTCGCTAATCTGCGATTGTAGGGGACGCTGCTAGCGTCCCTAATACCAGTCCGGATGCGGACAAAGCAAACTGCCCATTCGACTTTCCCCTAGAGTTTTAGAGTTCGTGCGAACGTGGTTGTCGATCTTTCAATTCGCGAAAATAGACGGCGACGTTTGGTTTAAAATAAAGGTACCAGACGGAAATGGAGCCGAATACGGCCGCGTTGATAAGCGCGCGCCACATGATCGCCTGATGAATCAGGTTCAGCGCGCCAAGGATGGACGCGTACGCAATAATCAAGATGAAGATCGTGATTACCAGATGGCGCGACCACGGTTTTCGCGCAGCTAATCCGTAGGCAATCAGCGCCATCATGAAGCCGATGACCGCGACAAGTGGCGCGGCGATGTGCAGCCATTCCGTGCGCATGATCCGCTCGCCGCCCATGATGTGTGGCCCAATGTCGAGAACCGCGAGCAAGATCGACAAGTACATGCTAACGGATGCCAACGCCGCAAACCAAACGAAAGCTCGAATTAGGAATGGAACTTTGCGATCCATCGTAACCGACGCGTGTAGCTGCGATTTTTGATAGTCGCAAACGATGGTGAATCGAGTGTCAAATGTTTAGACGCGACCCCGGTAAACACCCGAGTGTTACTATAGGTTCCGATACTTGTCTTCTAACGCTGACGCTCGATAGGGGCCGGAATATCCGAACAATCTTAGCAGAATCATGTTAAATCCACCGGCAATTCTCGACAGCCCGAAAAACATTTCCTCTACTGTCTTCTGGTCGGCGTTTCCATCATTGATGTCAGTTTTAAAGCGCCCGTGTGCAGATGGATTTCGTGCCCGTTTCCATTCTGCGAAAAGCGGCTGCATTGTCTCTTTCCAAGGAAGATCTAACCTTTTTGCGACAGCCTTAAATACATCTTGGATTTGAAAAACCGAGGCATCCCTGATCCGGTCGCAAAGACGTTGATGCTCGCGGGCATTTTTACTGTTAATCAGTCGCGAAGAGAGCCGTAGAAGATCATTCTTCAGCTTCGTGAATCTCTTCGAATTAATAACGTCGGGAGCATCGGATCGATTTAGGCAGACTTTTTTAAAAATTGCTCGAACGAGACTCTCTAAGAGAACACATAGAGCCAGAATCGTAATCTCCAGCTGAACTGACTCTTTCCTGCTTCGCGAAACAAGAATAGCAGATGCGTTAGCTGCCGATTCAGCTCTGTCGTCGGCTCTAGGAATTCGGCAGCAGCTTTGATCGCTAACCCGAACGCTTCTGATTTCTGGAATCCGATTGCCTCATTCACAGGAGAGTAGCTCGTCCTCGCAGGAGTGCGCGCCGCACAAAGTATCTCTGAAACGCGATGGCCGCCGCACGAGTATTTGATTCTGAAAGGCCATGGTTGCACTCCGTTTGCAAAGGCGAGCGCAGCGAGAAACGCACGAAATTTCCGCCAATCACCATCTTCGCCGCCGCTTTCAGAACCCTCTTTGGAGCGGAAATATATATCCAGATCGCTGCCGTTCTTTGCACAGATCAAAGCGTAGCGCGCCGTCGCCAACTCGCCGCTGAAAGTATCTAAAGAACTGGACCATGTCTCACCAAGAAAATCGTTCATCCAAGTCGTCTTTGTTTTGCCATTTGCCGCCGGTAACGGGCAATTGACTATGGTCGCCTCGAATTCGAAGGACCGGTCTAGCGCGTCATCCAAAGGTTTCAAGCCAAGTTGTTTTTGCAGAATCCTTCTTCGCCGCTTTGCCTTTGGAGAGTCAGGCCGTTCTGTGACCAATTCGATCGGA
>DMCG01000063.1 GCA_003445855.1 Spartobacteria bacterium
TGAGAGTTGCTCGTTGGTCACTCAAATCTCCCGATCCTCGCGCCAGCTACCCTAGCTGCTTTACCGCCTACCCGAAACCAACCTTCGTTTCGTGTTGAGGGTTGAGAAACAGACTTCGACGGTCATAGATTGATTCGCGCTCTCCCGAGGCGCTCACCCGGATTCCCATTGGGCTATGCAGTCCACCCAGCGGCTTCCCAGCACGCCGTGTTGCCGTTACAGAAGGCAGACGGAGGCGGCCGCGCTGGACGGTTTTTTCGATTCAACTTGTGAGGATGTTTTTCGGCCGGAGTCGTGCCCCATCCGTAAACTCAAACCCTAAAATATTATGAAAAAAATCGTCGTATTATTCAGCATCATCGTAGCAGCGGCCGCATTCATGCTCGCCGCCGAACAAAAGGAAAATCCGAAAACTGCGAGTAAGGAAACTTCCAAGGCAGCCACGACGACCGAGCATAAAATATTCGGACCGACGGAGCTAACCTGGGGGGACGCGCCGCCGGGCTTGCCGGCTGGCGGAAAGATGGCGGTCCTGGATGGCGACCCGAACAAGAAAGGATCGTTCACCGTGCGGCTGCAAGCGCCGGACGGTTACAAGATCGCGCCGCATACGCATCCGACCGCGGAGCGACTCACCGTGATCTCCGGAACGTTCCATCTCGGCATGGGAGAAAAATTCGACGAAGCGGCGGGACGCGAAATGGGGCCCGGCAGCTTTGCCGTGTTGCCGGCCGGCATGAAACATTTTGCATGGAGTACGGGCGAGTCGGTGGTGCAAATTGACAGCGAAGGCCCGTTCGAGATCAAATACGTAAACCCGGCTGACGATCCGCGGAACGCGAAGAAGCAATGATGGGTCGCTGAAGAAGTGACAAGCGGTCGCGTTATTAACGCGGTCTCACATCTGACGTCTGATATCTGACCTCCGACCTCTTACTTTCCGCCTTGGACGGAAAGTTCAAACCGATAGCCATCGGGATCGTGGAACCAGAGGCCCATGTTTTTCGAGCCGGGCGCTTCCGGACCGATCTCGTGGCCGGGATCTTGATCAAGATGGACAATCTAATTCGCACGCTTGAACATGAGAGTTATGTCGGTCCGAAAAAGAGATCCAGAAAGTCGCTTGCGTTCCAGAGTATTGGTCCTGGTGGATGAATCGAACGTCGGCAGCTCCGTGCGGACGGCGGGACGTGGTCTCGATTGGCTGAAGCTGCGCGAATTTCTGGCCGGCCCAAACACGGGACGGGAGCTGATTGAGATGGTGGTTTATGCCGGGTTGCCGCCCGCCATCCCCACCTGGCAGGAGGAGCGGGACAAGAAAAACAAGTTCATGCATTGGCTGCGTTCCAATGGATTCATGGTCGTAACCAAAGATGGGGCGCCCGCCGAAGAAGGCCATTACAAGGCGAACGTTGATGTGATGATGGCAATCGACGCGCTCGAGCTTTCCGTCGAGATGCGGCCTGATGTTGTCATTCTCGTGACCGGCGATGCTGATTTCGCTTATCTCGCCATCAAGTTGCGGCGACGCGGGATCCGCGTGGAAGTGGCCTCGGTCGCGCAAAATCTCGGGAACACACTAAGATCGGCCGCGAACGACGTGATCGATCTGGCGCCGTTGTTTCGGACGTTCGAGATGATGAACACGCGCGAAGCGGGAGCCGCGCGGGTAGGCGGTAAAGCAGCTAGGTCGCTGGCACGAGCACCGGATGAGCGAGTGACCAAAGTGCCGGATTCGCCGGCGCCGACATCGCCTCGACCGCCGCAGCAACAGCGCAGACGTCGGCCTCGGTTTCGTCCAGTGTAGCCACGTCCCTGCGGGACGTTCTGTTTTCTTTGCTGTAGCGTCCGGCATGCTTGCTCCCACCGCTTGCTGCACCAGATCCGAAACATATACGCTTATCCATATATGTATAAATTTCGTCCCACCACACAGTTAGTCGGGTTGCTAGAATAACATCGCCCGAGGAGCGGACGATCCACCTACAAACGCTCGGCGCTTAGCTCTTCGCCAGGTCGTCGGCGGTTAGCACCAACCGTTCGACTCGTTGACCGCTCGCGATCCCTTCGACAATCTCCGGCACGTCCGCGACGGTGACGTGCCCATAAAAGAAATGATCAGGCTCGACCAAAACCGTGACGCCGGTTGCGCATTGATCGAGGCAGCTCGAAGTGCACACGCGTGCGTCGAGCTTCGCCAGTCCGCGCGCGGCCAGCTCTGCTTTCAAGACCTTGTACACATCTTCCGAGCCTTTGGCCGCGCAGCAGCCTTTCGGGTTGTCGTCGGCCCGGCGATTGATGCAAACGAAGAGATAACGGTGGCGTTTCAGAAGTTGAGAGTCGGATGCACGCGGGCGGCCTGCAATCATAATCAGGTTTTGCAGCCCGCCTGAGGCAGGCTGCCACTACAGAGTGATGGACCGCCGCTACCGTGGCACCGGTTCGGTGTCGTGGATGCGGCCGTAATCGACGGTCATCCGTCCTTCCTCCAGTTCGGAATAGATTTCGACGAAGCGTTCGCCGAAGCGCACGTCGCGCCAGGTATAGTTTTGTTGGGTTTGGACGGCCGCGGGAATGACGGTTTCGATGCCTACGACTGAGGCGACAAAAGTGGCGTTGCACGTTTCGAGCGATTCCGGAGTTGCGCCAAACAGTGGGCTGCGTTCGTCGATGGTGTGCCGAAGGGTGAGCGCGGCCGGGAACACGATCATCCGATCGAAGTCGAGTTTCAGCTGGTAAAAGTGGCGGTAAGAATCTTCTTCCGCGATGTCCTGGTCGCGCGAGAACATGATCCGGAACTCGGCCTCGACCAGGCTGCGCTGGCGCAAATTGGCGATGCGCAACATCAGTGCCGGCCTACCGTTGAACGGAGCGATGACGATCGATTTGCTAAACACAATGCGCGCGGTGGGTCGCGAAAATCGGACGAAGATGAGACCGGTCATGACGGCGAGTCCGAACATGCCGAAGATGATTTCAAGGGTCGTGACGACGTGGCCGTAGATTGTCTGCGGATACATGTGGCCATAGCCGACAGTGGCCAGCGTTTGCACACTGAAAAAGAACGCGTCGACGAATGAGCCCGGCTTGAGATAAGCGATGGAATTTCCGCCGAGGCTGTAAAGCGTGGCGAAAATGAGATTGATGCCGACGTAAACGCTCGCGATGAACAGAGCAAACCGCGGCCAGCTCAAGGCCAGCAGCCATTGATACGCGTCGCGCCAGTCCCATCTCTCAGTGTTGACCTTGAGGAACTCGACCTGACCGGCGCGAACTGAAACTGGTTTGGACATTGTTTACTTAACCTGTCCCGCCTCGAGCGACGGTCGTCAATCTTGCAGGTTAGATCGACCCGCCTTCAGCACAAGCTACAGCGTGGCAAGCAAAGGGAAGATGCGAAGGCTGAGAGGATGAATCATACACCCCAAACGCTCCGCCTTTCATCCACAGCGGCTATGCAGTCCATCCGCCGGCGTCCCCGCGCGGGGCGTATTGATTCGCGCTCTCCCGAGGCGCTCACCCGAATCCCCATCGGGCTATGCGGTCCACCCAGCGGCGTCCCCGCACGCGGTGTTGACTCGCTCGCCTCCACTCGAACTGAATCACAACGCGCTTTGCAGATACGTATACGTTTATCCATATATGTATCTTTCTGACTCATGCGCCTTTAGCTTAACGCGACGGAAACGAGCGTCACACTTGCCTAGCGCGCGTCCGTTCACTCGCTACGCTTGATCTCACGCATCGTAAGCGGCTTACGATAGATGCGGAGCGATTTCGGATTTCGACGGTCATAGATTGATTTGCACTCTCCCGAGGCGCTCACCCGAATCCCCATCGGGCTATGCGGTCCACCCAGCGGCTTCCCAGCACGCCGTGTTGCCGCTACAGATCTACTTCACACGCGCTTTTCATACACGTATACGTTTATCCATATATGTGTCTTTCTGACTCGATGCGCCCTTGACTTAACGCGACGAAAGCGAGCTTCACGCTTGCCTGGCTCGCGTCCGTGAAGTGCGAAGAAAAGTAAAAGCGGAAATCCGCATTGAATCACGGATGTCGATCTTCGAGCGGGTTACGATTTTTTCCCGCGCGACGGTTTCTTCGAGTGGATCGCAACTCAGTGCGCTCCGGCCGGCACTGGTTTGATCCGGCCATCGCCGGCTTCAGTCGGCTCAGGCGCGGGCTCTCCTTCGTGATGAGTGTGCGCGCTGCGCAGGAACGGCACTTTGTCGAGCACGTGTTCCTGGAACCATTCGACCCAGAGGTAAATCACCGGTGTGACGAAGAGTGTGATCATCTGCGAGAAAATCAGGCCGCCGACAATGACCAGGCCAAGCGGGCGACGCGAAGAAGCGTCTGACCCGACACCGAGTGCGAGCGGCAGTGCGCCCATGAGCGCGGAAAGCGTGGTCATCATGATCGGGCGAAAGCGCTCGAGGCTCGCCTCGTGAATGGCGGAGCGGAGGTCCCATCCTTCGTCGATCCGTTGCAATGCAAAATTGACAACCATGATTCCGTTCTTCTTGACGATGCCGAGGAGCAGGAACAAACCGATGACACTGTAAAGCGAAAGTGTCGATCCAAAGATCCAGAGTGTAAAAAGTCCGCCAACTACCGCGGGCACGATCGCGGGAAACAGCACGGTAATCGGGTGAACATAGCTTTCGTAGAGAATTCCGAGGATGACATACATGACGAAGATGGCCGAGATGATGAGCAGCGGCAGCGCCTTGAAAAGCTGACTGAAGACGAGCGCTTCGCCTTGGAATGTCGCTTGCACACTTGGGAATTGGCCGTGCACCTGCGCAAAAGCGTCCTCGATAAACTTCGTGGCGTCGCCGATCGCAATGTTCGGCAGCAAATTGAAGTTGATGGTGACGCTGGTGAATTGGTTGAAGTGATTGACCGCTTGCGGACCGACGACTTGCTTTGTCGATGTTACAGCGCGGAGCGGCACGAGATTGGCGTTAAGGCCGGTGTTCGTGGTAGTTGCTCCACCACCCGATCCACTCGCGCCAATTGTGCCGACGCTGTTGCTGCGCACGTAGAGATTGTCAAGATCACCCGGCTGCGCGCGCTCGTCGTCCTTTACTTCGAGAATGACCTGATATTGGTCTTCCGGCTGTTTGATCAAATAGACGTAGTTCTGTGAGTAGGCCGTTCGCAGGAGGCTTTGCACCGCGGCAGTGGAGACGCCGTAAGTTGCAGCGCGCTCGCGGTCGATATCGATGGTGAGATTGGGGGTGCTGTTGTAGTAATCCGAACGCACGGTGGCAAAGCCTTTGAAGTCGCGCAGCCTGGTCATCAACTGATCGGCGACGGCGTAAACGTCATCGGGCACAATGCCACTGATGGTATAGGCATACTGTCCCTGCGTCTGGCTGGTCGCGCCGATATTGATTTGCAAAACCGGATTCGGCTGCAAGACCGCGGTGACTCCTGGAAGAGCGCCGATTGATTTTTGCAACTGTGGAATGCACTGCTCGATCGGCGGCCGCTGGCTTCTTGGTTTCAGGAATACGAACATGAGTGCCTGCGACCCGGCGGTGCGGCTGGAAAAACCGGCGAGGGTGAAGAATTGCGCGACGTTCGGATCTTCCCGTAACTTTTGGTTCACCTGCTGTTGATAAGCGTGCATTTGCGCGGGCGACGAACCTTCCTGCGCGATGAAAACTCCCCTGATGAAACCGCTATCTCCGGGCGGCAATAACGTGAAGGGCAGATGCGTGAAGAAAAACCAGAGCCCGAGAATGCATCCGAGGAGGATCGGGACGGTCAGCCAGGCGCGATCGAGGAAGGCGTCGAGATATCTTCCGTAAGCTTGAATGACTAGTTTGATCCTGTCGCCCACCCAACGTTCAACGTGGCTCTTCTTATGGCCTGGTCCGTGTTCGCGCAGCAGGCGCGCGCACATCAACGGTGTGAGGGTGAGCGAGACAAGTCCGGAAGCGAAGATCGCGACGATAATCGTCACGGAAAATTCGCGAAAGATTCGCCCGAGCAGACCGGGCAAAAAGACGAGCGGAATAAAAACGGCCGCGAGCGAGATCGTCATCGCAAGGATCGTGAAGGAAATTTCGCCAGCGCTGTTGAAGGCGGCCTTGAGGATGGATTCACCATGCTCCGCGCGCCTAACGACATTTTCCAAAAAGACAATCGCGTCATCGACCAGAAAGCCGATCGCCAGCGTCATCGCCATCAAGGTGAGATTGTTGATCGAGTAATTGAGCGCGTACATGACCGCGACCGTGAACAAGAGCGAGAGCGGGAGCGCGACGACCGGGATCAGCGTATCGGTCGCGCGCCCGAGGAAGGCGTAGATGACCAGGACGACAAGGATGAAGGCGATGAAGAGCGTCGTTTGCACATCGTGCACGGAATTGACGATGCTCTGCGACCGATCGAACACAGGAACAAGTGCGATCGATCCGGGCAAGCTCGCCCGCAACTCGGGGAAGAGCGCCTTAACTGAGTTCGCGACTTCGACTGCGTTTGCGCCCGCCTGCCGCGAGACTGCCAGGACTACAACAGAGCCCGGCGGATTGAATCCGCGCATCCAAAAAGTGCGGGACAACCTCTCGTCTTGCACACTCTGGCGAACATCAGCCACGTCGCGCAGATGAACGGGCGAGCCATCTTTGTTCCGCGCCACAATGAGATTGCGATATCCTTCCGCCTG
>DMCG01000174.1 GCA_003445855.1 Spartobacteria bacterium
TCCCCAGCGTGATCGAACTCGCCTCCGCTTATACAACCGTCGCCATATTTTTTGATCCGATGCGCGCAATCGCCGCCGGCGCTAAACCGAATGAAGTGTTCGATTGGCTGGCGGAACGGATCCGGAACGTGATTTCAAACGCGAACGAAGTTCGTGGCGATCAAATTGAAACGTCTTTCGTTGAAATCCCGGTTTGCTATGACGCCGAATTTGCTCTCGACCTCGAAGAAATTGCGCAACACGCGGGACTGGGCGCGCAGCAAGTTGTCGATCTTTATTGCGCGTCGCAATATCGCGTCCATTGCATCGGATTTACGCCGGGCTTTCCCTTTCTCGGCGGATTGCCGCCCAAAATCGCAACGCCGCGCCGCTCAACTCCGCGAAAAGAAATTCCCGCCGGCTCGGTCGCGGTCGGTGGAACGCAGACTGGAATTTATCCAGTAAAATCGCCGGGTGGCTGGAATCTGATTGGTCGCACGCCGCTGCGTTTGTTCGACCCAAAAAAAAGTCCGCCGGCGCTTTTGCGTGCGGGCGATCGCGTGCGCTTCCGTGCGATCACGCGCGACGAATTTGAAAGATCGACAATGTGAATGCGATTGTTTTTCGCGCCGGTTTCCTGACGAGCGTGCAGGACCTTGGCCGCACCGGCCAGCGGCAATTCGGCGTCTCCATCGGCGGCGCGCTCGACACGCACGCGCTCCGAGTCGCAAATCTCCTCGTCGGCAATGACGAATCGGCTGCTGGAATTGAAATCACGTTCGGCGGCGCGCAGTTGCGGTTCGCCGATGACCGGCTTGTCGCATGGTGCGGCGGCGAATTCGATGTGCGCGTTGGATCGGAATCGTTGCCGGCCGGCCACGCTGCTCTGTTTTGCGCAGGTGACGAGATCACGATTCATCGACCGAAAATCGGGTGCCGGGCCTGGATCGCCATTTCCGGCGGTGTCGATGTCCCGGTTGTGCTCGGCAGCCGTTCAACTGATTTGCGCGCAAATTTCGGCGGATTCGATGGCCGCATCCTGAGCGATGGAGACGAACTTCCGCTCGGCAAACATTCGCAGAGCACCAGAATCTTAATCGACAAGTTGCGGAAAGAGAAGATCGCGCCCTGGAGTCCGCCGCATGATTGGTCGAGTCCCGCACAGCGCGACCCGGTTCTGCGCATAGTTCGCGGTACAGATTGGAATCTCTTTAACCTTTCAACGCATCACGCTTTCACGACCGAGCCATTTACCGTCTCCCCGGATTCCAATCGCATGGGAGCGCGATTGGACGGACCGAAGTTGGAACGAAATGAAGATATCGATCTTGTTTCCGAAGCGGTCGCGCCCGGAGCGATCCAAGTGCCGCCGAGCGGTCAGCCGATTTTATTGCTCGGAGATTGCCAAACCATTGGCGGCTATCCGAAAATCGCGCACGTGATAACCGTCGATTTTCCCGTCGTGGCTCAGTTGCGTGCCGATGATCGCGTGCGGTTTCGCGAAGTCTCGCTTGCCGAAGCGCATCAGCTTTTGATCGATCGCGAGCGCAATCTCGAACAATTTCGCTGCGGGCTTCGACCGCACTTCTCATGAAGTTGATTGATCGACTCGCCGCCCGACTCGTCAACCCTCTCGGGCTTGCCCGTCCACGTCGCTCGGCTCCCGTCGGCTCCGTTGTCGATCTTAACGCCGACCTCGGCGAAAGCGCCGGCCACGACGATGAGCTGCTTCAGCTCGTAACTTCCGCAAACATCGCGTGCGGGTTTCATGCCGGCGACGCCGACACCATCCACAGGTCAATTGAGGCCGCGCGCGAGCACGCCGTTGCCGTTGGCGCGCATCCCAGTCTTTTCGATCGCGAAAATTTTGGCCGGAAAGAATTGCCGGTCACGCCCGATGAAGTTTTTGATGCGGTGACTTATCAGCTCGGCGTCTTTCGCGCGATTGCAGAAGCGCTCGGTGTGCGCCCGAATCATGTAAAACTGCACGGCGCGCTCTACAACATGGCGGCGCGTGACCAAAAAATTGCCGACGCGGTTGCGCGTGCGATCAAGATTGCCGAGCCAGCGCTGATTTTATTTGCGCCGGATAACAGCGCGCTTTGGCGCGCGGGCGAAGTGAAAGGACTGAAAATCGCGCTCGAAGTTTTCGCAGACCGCAATTATCTGAGCGACGGAGCGCTGGTTCCGCGCTCGCAGCCCGACGCGTTGCTGCATGATCCCGCAGAAGTCGCGATGCGCGTGTTGCGGATGTTGCGCGAAGGCAAAGTGCGTTCGATCGATGGAGTAGATGTCGATGTACGTCCGGAGACAATTTGCGTTCATGGCGATACGCCGGGAGCGGTAGAATTCGCGCGCGTGTTGCGATCGCAGCTTGAAAATGAAGGCGTGACAATCGCGCCGCCAAAATCATAACAAAACGTCGTGTTTGAGGTTCCAAAATTTTCCCCATGGGTGACAGCCAACCTTCTGTAGGGGACGACAGTGTCGTCCCTGGGAAGCCAACGGCTTCCCCTACAAGCGCCGAAACAAGTTTGGTCCGGGCGCTGGGTCCGATCGACGCGATCATGATCGTGATGGGCTCGATGATCGGGTCGGGCATTTTCATCACGTCGGCGGAATCGTCGCGACTGATCGGTGCGCCCGGTTGGTTGCTCCTTGCCTGGGCGGTCGCCGGTTTGCTGACAATTACCGGCGCGCTCTGCTGCTCGGAACTCGCCACGATGATGCCGCGCGCGGGCGGCGTTTATGTTTTTCTGCGCGAAGCTTACGGTCCTTCGATCGGATTTTTGTACGGCTGGACGTTGTTCCTCGTCATTCAAACGGGATTAATCGCGGCCGTTGCGATCGCGTTTGCAAAATTTCTTGGCGTTTTCGTCGCCGCAGTCGCGCCGGATAATTATTTGATCGCGCCGATCTCGTTAGGCGGCGGTTATGCGATCAGCCTGTCGAGCGAACAACTGATTGCGATCGCATTGATCGCTCTGCTGACCTGGACGAACACGCGCGGACTCGAGGTTGGCAAACTAGTGCAAAACACTTTCACGTTTGCCAAGACGGCGGCGCTGGTCGGGCTGGTCATGATCGGGCTTTCGTTAGGTTGGAGCGCGAACTGCGCCGCGCGTTCATCGGCATGGTGGAACTCCTGGGTAAATGGTTGGAGTCCACAAATTGCGCAGCCGGGTTTCACAATGGTCGGCGGACTCGCGCTCGCGCTCTTGTTCGGCAAAGCGATGGTTGGTCCGCTTTTCGCGCAGACGGCGTGGACGAATGTCACGTTCATCGGAAGCGAAGTGCGCGATCCGGCACGAAATCTGGTGCGCGCGTTGCTTTTTGGCTGTGGGAGCGTGGTGGTCCTTTATCTGCTGGCGAACGTTGCTTATCTCGCCGTGTTGCCATTTTCGGAAATCCAACATGCTCCGCAAAATCGCGTCGCCGTGGCGGCGATGAAAGCGATGTTCGGCAATCCCGGCGCCATGTGCATGGCGGCTGCGATCATGATCTCGACGTTCGGCTGCGATAACGGACTGATTCTTTCGGGCGCGCGCGTTTACTTTGCGATGGCGCGGGACGGTTTGTTTTTTCGGCGCGTCGGGACGACGAATGCGCATCATGTACCGGCGGCGGCATTGGTCGCGCAAGCAATTTGGACTGCGTTTTTGACGTTGCCGCGCACGGTCACGACTAATGCTGCGACCCATGAGGCCACTTACGGAAATGTTTACACGCAATTGCTCGAGTACATCGTTCCCGCCGATTTGTTTTTTTATGTTCTGATGGTTGCGGCGGTGATTATCTTGCGACGAAAAGCGTCGGCGGCCGAGCGTCCCTACCACACGTGGGGTTATCCGATTGTGCCGATCATGTCGATCTTGCTGGCCGGCGTGCTCATTGTCGATCTTGCCTGGCTCGCACCGGCCACTTCAGGAATCGGAATCTTGATCGTGCTGACCGGTGCGCCGGTTTATTTTTTCTGGCGAAAAGGCGACGCGGTTTTTCTGCGGTGATCGCCATCGAATTCGGAGGCTAAGCTAACGTTGTCGATCTAGCGGAGTTCGCCGCCAGATGATCTGCAATCGCCGCGGTGAACGGTTCCGCGAAATCGCGGAGCTTTTGTTGACCGACGCCTGGAATTTTTCCGAACTCCGCGGGCGTCGTTGGACAAGCGCGCGCCATTTCTCGGAGCGAGACATCGGAAAAAATCACATACGCGGGCACATCGCGTTCATCGGCGAGCCGACGGCGCAGAGCACGCAGTTCCTCGAAAAGCGCTTCGTCGCATTCAATTTCGCCGGCGCGTTTTTTCCCTCGTTTGCGCGGCTCAACATCGAACGGCTTTGTCAGCGTAATCGGTTTCCGTTCCCGCAATGCCGCCCATCCCGCGTCAGTCAGTTGCAGCGTCGCAAATTTTCCCGGCGCCGCCGTCACGAGCCCGATACGCAAGAGCTCGCGCCCGATCGCTTGCCACGCGCTTCGTTTCAGATCGCGACCGACTCCGTAGGTTGAAACTTCGTCGTGACCACGCTGTCGGATCGCTTCCGTATCGGCGCCTGCCAGTACATCGACAATGTGATTCAGCCCAAAGCTGAATCCGCTCTTCTGCCGTATGCGCTGAACGCAGGACAAAAATTTCTGCGCGTGCACGGTTCCGTCGAACGTTTCGCGCGGATTTAGGCAATTATCGCAGCCGTCGCATGAAGCCTCTGCGAAATCTTCACCGAAATACTTAAGCAACGTCGCCCGCCGGCATTCCCGCGTCTCCGCGTAGGCGATCATCGCCCGCAATTGTTCGTGCGCGATGCGCTGCTCGTGCTCGTTTTTCTCTTCGATAAACCGCCGTTGCTTCACCACATCGCTCGCGCTGAAGAGCAAAACGCAATCGCTCGGCAAACCATCGCGCCCGGCTCGTCCCGTTTCCTGATAATAACTCTCGATGTTCTTCGGCAGATCGTGATGAACAACAAAGCGCACATTTGGTTTGTTGATTCCCATTCCAAACGCAATCGTTGCGGTGATCACACGCACATCGTCACGCAAGAAAGCTTCCTGATGTTTTGTCCGGTCTCTGCCCTCGAGACCGGCGTGATACGGTTTTGCGCTGATCCCGTCTTCGCTCAATTTCTTCGTCAACGTCTCCGCCGTCTTTCGGCTCGCGCAATAAACAATGCCGCTTTCGTCCGCATGAGCGCGCACGAACGCGAGCAGCTGCTCGTAGGCGGATGTTTTCGGCACAACTCGATACGTCAGGTTCGGCCGATTGAAACTGGCGACGTAACAGCGTGGGTCGCGCAACTTCAGTTGCTTGACGATGTCGGCGCGAACACGTTCCGTCGCCGTGGCCGTTAACGCCATGATCGGCAAATCCGGAAGATGTGTTCGCAACTTGGCCAGCTGCCGATACTCCGGGCGAAAATCGTGGCCCCATTCGCTAATGCAATGTGCCTCGTCGATCGCGAATTGCGCAATGTTCCAGTTCAGCGCGCCCTCGAGGAACGTGTCCAGCATGAGCCGCTCGGGCGCGACGTAAAGCATCCGGTATTCGCCGCGATTCAAACCGCGGAATCGTTCGGCCGCTTCATGTCGATCTAACGATGAATTTAGGAACGTCGCCGCAATTCCACTCGCGCGTAGCGCATCCACCTGGTCCTTCATCAAAGCGATCAGCGGCGAAACCACAATCGTCATTCCCTCGCGCAACAACGCCGGCAGTTGAAAACAAAGCGACTTGCCCCCGCCCGTTGGCATCAGCGCAAACACATCCCGACCGGCCAGCGCGTCGTTGATGATCTCTTCCTGCAGCGGCCGGAACGCGTCATACCCGAAATTCTTTTTCAGCGCGCCGCGCAAATCCATCTCATCTTTCTAATTCGGCGGTGCCGCTTCGCACAGTGCAATTCTTCGTTTTCTCCTCTTTTTGCCGGCCACACCATTGACTCCGTGCGAAATCTAAACGTGCCTGCAAGATCAAAGAAACAGCAGATGGCCGCCGGTGCTGCGCTCGCAGCGAAGCGCGGAAAACGTCCGAAATCTTCCCTCAGAGGCGCATCGCGACAGATGGCGAAGTCGATGAGCAAAAAACAACTGCGCGAATTCGCCAAGACGAAGCGCAAGAAATTGCCGACAAGAAAGCGGAAGAGACGCTGAGTTGCGGTCAGGGCGTCGGTGGCGTGGGTGCCGCTGGTTTCTCCACGATGATCGAGACGCGACGATTCAAAGCGCGTCCGATCGGATTGTCGCTTCCATCGGTGTTCTTGTTCGGCGCGATCGGGTACTGTTCGCCGAAACCTTTCGTGGCAATGGTGGTCGTGGCGACACCGCCGTTTTTGACGAGCCAATCTTTGACAGCCTGCGCGCGCGCGAGCGAGAGCTGCATGTTAAACGGCTTCGATCCCTTTGAATCGGTATAACCTTCGACCGTCACTTTGCTCTCCGGAAACTGTGACAGAACGACCGCGACTTTCTTGAGCGCTTGTTCGGCCTCCGGTTTCAACGTCGCTTTGTCGTAATCGAACAAGACGTCGCCGGAAAGATTCATACTGAGGGAGCGTCCGCTTTGCTGGGCCTGGAATTCCTGGCGCGCTTTCTCCAAATCCAGTTCCTTTTGTTGCAGTTCGAGACTTTTCTTTTCCAGCTCGATTCGTTGCCGCTCGAGTTCTGCTTGTTTTTTCGCGATCGCGACCTGCGGATCGTTCTGCGCTATGGAAACGCCGGTCAAGATCGACAATGCGATGAAAAGAAAAATGATTTTCGATAACGTTTTCATTTGAGTCAGGTTGCTCTCTGCATTCGACCGCGTCTGGCGGCGAAAGTCACGACTTTTTCGATAGGATGCGTTTGAGACGAAACAGAGTCTTACGGGCGCCGCTCCTTGATCGACAACAAAATGTCGGCGATGACTTCGGCGCGCGGCTTTGCGCCGAGATTGCCTTTGCCGTGGACACGGACGCTGATGGCGTCGGCTTCCATGTCGCGTTTTCCAATGACGAACATGGTGTGCACTTTCATTTGTTCGGCGCACTGGACCTTGCCGTTGATCTTGTCGGTGCTGAGATCGAGCTCCGCCCGGACCTGGTGTGCGCGAAGTTCTTCGTGAATCTTGCGCGCGTAATCGATCAATGCGGGCTCGTCACCGATGGTGAGGATGCGCACCTGTTCGGGAGATAACCAGAGCGGGAAGTTGCCGGCGTAATGCTCGATCAGGAATCCGATGAAACGTTCGTGTGTGCCGAGCGGCGCGCGATGAATGCAGAGCGGGGTCTTGTCGGTGTTATCGCGATCTTTGTAAACCAGATTGAACCGGCGCGGCTGCGCGAAATCGACCTGGTTGGTCGCGATGGAAAATTCGCGGCCAATTGCGCTCCACGCTTGCACGTCGATCTTTGGTCCGTAAAACGCGGCTTCGTTTGGTACTTCGACATAATCGACCCCGGAGTTTTTCAGCACGTTTCGCGTCATCACTTCGGTTTGTTTCCAAAGCTCTGGTTCATCGACAAATTTTTGCCCAAGCTTGGTTGGATCGTGCGTGGAGAAACGCATCAGATATTTCTCGATCCCGAAGAGCTTGAAATATTTCAAATACATCTCGTTCACAGCGTTGAACTCCGCTTCGAACTGTTCCGGCGTGCAGTAGATGTGCGCATCGTTCATCTGCATCGAGCGCACGCGCATCAGCCCGAACAACTCGCCGCTCTGCTCGTAGCGATAACACGTCCCGTACTCCGCCAACCGCAACGGCAGATCGCGATAACTGCGAGGAATGGCCGCAAACAATTTGTGATGATGCGGACAGTTCATCGCTTTGAGGTAGTAGCGATCGTAACTCAGGCTTCCAGCCTGATCATTTTCCATAAGCGCTCCGGCTGTTCCTTCAGCTGTTGCTGGCTGGAAGCCTGCTTGACCCGACAGGCTGGAAGCCTGTGTTACGAGCTCCATCGGCGGAAACATCGAGTCGGCGTAATAGGGGAGGTGACCGCTTTTTTTGTACAGGATCTCGCGTGCGATGTGGGGAGTGCGGACGCGTTGATAACCGGCGGCGAACTCGGTTTCTTTCGCGAGCTTCTCCAATTCCTCGATCATCGCGGCGCCGCGCGGAAGCCAGAGCGGCAAACCCGGACCGACATCGTCGTCGATCACATAGATTTCCAGTTCCTTGCCGAGCTTGCGATGGTCGCGCTTTTTCGCTTCCTCGAGCATCGCAAAGTAATCGTCGAGCTCCTTTTTCGTTTTGAACGCGGTGCCGTAAACGCGCTGGAGCTGCGGGTTCTTTTCGTCGCCTTTGTAGTAAGCGCTCGCCACGCTGGTGAGCTTGAACGCGCCGATGTTTCCCGTGCGCATGACGTGCGGACCCGCGCAAAGATCGACAAAGTCGCCGTCGCGATAGAGCGAAATTTTTTCGTCGACCGGAATGTTTTCAATAATGTCGATCTTAAATTTGGAAGGTTCATTCCGATCGGAAAGCGCGGCGAGTCGCCCTTTCTTTCCCATCTCGAGCGCTTCATCACGCGAAACTTCCATGCGCTCGAAGGGATGATTCGCTTTGATCTCCTTCTTCATCTCCGCCTCGATCTTCTCGAAATCGTCGGGCGAAATGCGGTGGGCAAGATCGACATCGTAATAAAAACCGTTCTCGACCGGCGGCCCAGCGGCGAACTGCGCCTCCGGCCAGATGCGCAGAATCGCCGTCGCCAGAACATGCGATGCCGAGTGACGAAGACGTTCGACTTCAGTCATCGATGCTCGTTGCTCCAGTGTTTTGCGTTCGTCCATGAAAGCGGGTGAAATTAACCACGAAGGACACGAAGGACACGAAGAATTTGCGAATACTGGGGACGCGGCGGCCTGCCCCGAAGATTGTAGTCGCTTCGCTGTGCGAAGCGCGGCCCCAAGGTAACAATCACGCGCGCATCGCGTCGCGCAGAGCGCGACGGCTACAGCTTTCGCGTGGGCTACATGCCATGTATTTTTTGGTCATGCGACGAAGTTGGCAATGGTTGATCGTCTGGGTGCTTGTCAACGCGGGTTGTCATGAGAAGCAAGCGGCGGTCGACGATTTTGTCGGCGAACGCGAGCGGATGGTGCAGGAGCAGCTGATGCCGCGCGGTATTCACGAAGAACGTGTGCTCGCGGCGATCGCGAAGGTGCCGCGCGAAGAATTTGTGCCGCCAGAGGCGCGTGCCGCCAGTTACACAGATCAACCCTTGCCGATCGGCTATGGCCAAACGATTTCGCAACCGTTCGTTGTCGCGTTCATGACGGAACAGTTGCAATTGAAACGTGACGATCGCGTTCTGGAAATCGGGACGGGCTCAGGTTACCAGGCGGCGATTTTGGCGGAGCTGGTTGCGGAAGTTTATTCGATCGAAATCATCGAGCCGTTGGCGAAAAACGCCGAGGCCACACTCGCGCGCCTCGGTTACAAAAATGTACAAGTGAAGGCTGGCGACGGTTACAAAGGCTGGCCGGAACGCGCGCCCTTCGACGCGGTCATCGTCACGTGCGCTCCCAGTCACGTTCCACCGCCACTTGTCGATCAAATGAAAGAAGGCGGACGAATGATCATTCCGGTTGGCGGGCTGGGGGAACAGGAACTTTATCTTCTCGAAAAGAAAAACGGCCAGCTCGAGCAGCGCGCGGTGTTGCCGGTCCGCTTTGTGCCAATGGCGGGCGAAGCGGATCGGCGATGAGAAAAGCTGCATCCATTAGCGCTCGCCTCGTTGTTGAGCAGCGCGCAGCGCAGAGACATCGATCTGGTCTTTCTCTCGCTTGGAGTTCTCTTTGAGCGAAATGAGCGCCGCCGCGTCGAGATAGGTCACGGCGACGTCGCCGATTTGAGTTCGCCTGACTGAATGAATTAAGTCCGCGTAGCGTTTGCCGCGCATGACGGTGAATACATCAAGCGGGAAATCTTCGATGATTCGGATCGCGCCTTCGGCATCATCAAAATCGCTACTCGTGAGTTCGCGCGCATGACCTTTACCGAAGCGGGCCAACGTTTCGAGTAACAGATCGATGTTTTCCGGCGAGCGATCGATCAAGATATCTACGTCCTCGGTCGTCCGCACAAATCCATTGAGTGCGACGGCCACACCGCCGACAATGATGAACTGTACCTTAGCCCTCGCGAGGCTTTCCAACAATCTTTCGTACGGCGTGTCCATTATCGTCTGGTCGCGAGGGCATAATTTTTGCGACAAATCGGTTCAGGCGATAGAGCTCGTCCCAAACATCGCATCGTTTCTTTTTTCCGACGACCTTCTTAATAGCTTCGCCGCGCAATGACTCGTTCATCCAGGGCTTACTTAATCGCTGCGAGCTTTTTTAGGTCGAGACGTTTGACCCAGTCTTGCAATTCCTTCGGGTCCTGATTTTGCAATTCGATTTCGACAAAATAGCGCTTCGCGATCATGACCCAAAGCGAGGCGTGCTTTTGTTCCTTTTCGTAGGCTTCGAAACCCGGATTGTCATCGATGGTGACGGACTTGCTGTAGCCTTCCACCGTTTCACTGTTGAATTTCCAGCTAGCGGTGGTGGCCGTGACATAGTCGGGGTTCGCCGCTGAATCGAGAATGCTGATCGACGCCATCGGCGCGGCAGCATCTTCGCCTTTGCGATAATCGCGATGCACGTTGGTGATGTTAAATCCCCCAACGTCGGCGGTTGACCCTTGCGCCTTGTCCGCCGTCCAACCCGAGGGAGCGTCGGGCAAAATCGGAAGCAATTTCGAATAATCGACCACGTCGGGCACGAGGATCGGCTCGTTTTGCGCGCGCGAATTCGAGGCGAGCACGGCCAGCAGGCCGAGCGCAACAATTGCGAAACGCGCGGCGGTCTGGCAGGCCGATTGATAATTAGGCGCTGTCTTTTTCATACGAACGCATTTTGTTAATCGATTCGAATCCCTGTACTCGATTGACTTTGGTGGAGCGGTTTGTCAAGACGCGATCCGTGGCACGCCCGACTCAACTGGCAATCTCCATGTCGATCCTGGCCGTCGCAATGCGTCTTTTCTTGATCGACCAGCCCTACATCGACAATTGGAGTTGGCGACAAAGCGACGTCGCGGCCATCGCGCGAAACTTTTATCAGAACGGTTTTCATCTGGCCTATCCGCAAATCGATTGGGCAGGCGACGCCCCCAGTTTTGTCGGAACGGAATTTCCGATTTTGCCGTTTCTGGCCGCGATCGCCTATAAATGTTTCGGTGTCCACGAATGGATTGGACGGATTCAAGCTGTGATTTTATTCGCGGTCTCGCTCCCGTTTTTCTTTTTGCTCGTGCGGGATACGTGGCGTGAGCTTCCAGCCCATGGCCCTTCGGCAGGATGCCGATCCCACTTTGCTGACACCGCCGCGACCTGGGCGCTGTTCTTTTACAGCTTTGCGCCGCTCAACCTCTTCGCCAGCCGCGAGTTCATGCCCGACGTTCCGTCGCTCAGTCTCGCAATCATCGGTCTCTATTTTTTTCTGCGTTACTGCCATGCTATACGTGATTCACGTATAGCATGGCCGCGTGCTGAAGAATCGAAGCGCGATCGCGCAAACGGTGAAAGCGTCGCTGGACGATGGCTGATTGCATCTGGCGGTTTTATTTCGCTGGCGCTCTTGATCAAACTTCCCACCGCGATCATCGGCGCGCCTCTGCTGTATCTGGCTGTAGCGGCGGTCTATGACCATCGCACCCTCTCGAACGGCGGTCGCAGACCGGCGCTGCAGGATTTGCTGGTTCGCCTTGTCGCGCGCTGGGAACTCTGGCTCTTCGCTCTAATCACGCTGGCGCCGCCCGCGATTTGGTATTGGCATGCGCACGAGGTCGCGGAGAAATTTTATCCCCATCATTTTTTTGGCGCGGGCGGAATTCGGATCATGAGCGCGAGCTGGTATTGGAAGATTGCAAAACAGATAACAACTTCGAGCTTAACTCCAGTGCTTTTCGCGCTCGCGACAGCCGGCGCCTTCATGACAAGATCGACAACGGAGCCGGCGAGAGCCGAGCGACGTGGACGGGAAAGCCCGCGAGGGTTGACGAACCGGGAGGTGAGTCAATCAATGCGTGCGCGCCTTTTTCATTTCTGGCTCGCCGCGATGATTGTCTTCATCGTTGTGGTTGGCTACGGCAACCGCCATCAGTGGTATCAACTTCCGCTCGTGCCGATCGCCGCCGCATTGGCGGGCGCGGCTTGCGCATCGCTGGCATCAAAAATTTCCGCGCGAAGCGTCAGGATCACGTTGTCTATCTTACTCGCCGTGTCGTTTAGCATTCTCGCGTTTCACTACGCCCGACCTTTTTATCAGCCGTCGGCTGCCCAGTTGCGCGATCTCGGTTTGGAATTGAAACGAACGACGGCGCAAAATTCCTTGATTGTCGCGGCCGACAATGGTGATCCCACAATTTTTTATTACGCGGAACGTAAAGGCTGGCATTTCCTCGAGAAGAACGGCATTTACGACGGCAATCCAGGCGACAGCGAACAAGTGATTGTCGATCTTGAGCAGTTGCGCGGGCGCGGCGCGACGCATCTCGTCTTCATCTCGAGCACATTTTGGTGGCTGGATTACTACCGCGAATTCGCGCAACACTTGGCGAAGAGTGCAACGTTGGTAGAAACAACTTCTGAATTCAGGATCTACAAATTGAATTTGGCCAAGGAATGAGAACCGACACGAAGAATTTCACGATCCGGCCGGCAACGATTGTCGATGTTCCGATCATCCTCCAATTGATTCGTGACCTGGCGACTTACGAACGCGCACCAAATGCAGTCACGGCGACCGAAACACAACTTGTCGATGTTTTATTCGGTGAAAAACCGGTGGCGGAGGTGCTGCTCGCTTTTGAGGATGAAATGCCGATCGGGTTCGCGGTTTTCTTTCACAATTTTTCGACGTGGCTCGGTCGCCCCGGTCTTTATCTCGAAGATCTTTTTGTGAAACCGGAAGCGCGCGGCAAAGGTTATGGTCGCGCCTTGCTCATTCACCTGGCGAAAATCGCCCGCGATCGCGGCTGCGGCCGTATGGAATGGGCCGTGCTCGACTGGAACGAACCGGCGATTGAGTTTTACAAAAAAATCGGCGCCGTTCCGATGGAGGAGTGGCGAATCTTTCGGATGACCAGCGGCGGAATCGCGAAACTCGCGGAATCGTAGCGAGCCTCCGGCTTGCGTTCCTTAATGGTCAATCACGAGCACGAGCACGATCACAAGCACGAATGAATAAGCGGCACACCAAAATCGAGGATTACGCATTTCTGAGCGATACGCAGACCAGCGCGCTGGTCAGCCGCGACGGATGTGTCGATTGGCTTTGCTTTCCGCGCTTTGATTCGCCGGCGTGCTTTGCCTCGTTGCTGGGCGAGGAAAAAAATGGCCGGTGGTTATTTTTTCCGAAGGAAAAGATCGACAAGACGCGGCGCCGATATCGCGGCGACACGCTTATCCTCGAGACGGAAATTGAAACCAAAAGTGGCGCGGTGCGGTTGATCGATTTCATGCCGCCGCGGGGTGAGAATCCGGACATCATTCGCATCATTGAAGGTTTGCGCGGCGAAGTGCAGATGCAGATGCAACTGATCATCCGGTTCGATTACGGTCATGTCGTTCCCTGGGTTCGAAAACGCCACGGCGGTCTCGAAGCGATCGCCGGTCCGGATGGATTGATCCTGCGGACGCCGATTGAAACGCGCGGCAAGGATTTAACTACGGTCGCAGAATTCTCCGTGGCGAAAGGCGATCGCGTGCCTTTTGTCCTCACTTGGTTTGCGTCGCACCTCGATCCTCCGAAAAAGGTGAATCCCGAGCACGCACTGCGCGATACGGAGAAATTTTGGAGCGAATGGGCGGGGCGTTGTCATCGGAAAACGCCGTGGGAAGACGCGATTGTGCGCTCATTGATCACGTTGAAAGGGCTGACCTATGCGCCGACTGGCGGAATCGTGGCCGCCGCCACGACTTCGCTGCCGGAAAAAATCGGCGGCGTGCGCAATTGGGATTATCGCTACTGCTGGCTGCGCGATGCGACGTTCCTGCTGCTCGGGTTTATGAGCGTCGGTTATATCGACGAAGCAAAATCGTGGCGCGAATGGCTCCTGCGCGCGATCGCCGGAAGCGCGTCGCAAATGCAGATCATGTACGGCGTGCGCGGCGAACGGCGGCTCGAGGAATACGAGATCGATTGGTTATCCGGTTACGAAAATTCAAAACCGGTGCGGATCGGCAACGCCGCTTCCAAGCAGTTTCAGCTCGATGTTTATGGCGAAGTGTTGAACGCGATGCATGAAGCGCATCTTGCCGGAATCGAAACCGACGAGTCCGACTGGCGATTGCAAGTCGGTTTGATGAATTTTCTCGAATCAAATTGGAACAAACCCGACGAAGGAATTTGGGAAGTGCGCGGCGGCCGAAAAGATTTCACGCATTCGAAAATGATGGCGTGGGTGGCTTTCGACCGCGCCGTCAAGCTGGTCGAGAAATGTGGCTGCGAAGCTGCGAACAACATCGAGCGCTGGCGAAAAATTCGCGATCAAATCCACCGGGAAGTCTGCGAGCGTGGATACAACGCCCAGAAAAAAGTGTTCACGCAGTTTTACGGATCGGATGCGCTGGATGCGAGTCTGCTCATGATGCCGTTGGTGGGTTTTCTGCCGGCGAGCGACGAGCGTGTGCGCAACACCATTGCCGCGATCGAACGGGACCTGACGGAGGATGGTTTCGTGCGTCGCTATCTGCCGCAGGAGGAACAAGTGGATGGGTTGCCCGGGACCGAAGGTGTTTTTTTGCCGTGCTCTTTTTGGCTGGCAGACTGTCTGCATCTGATCGGTCGCAAAAAAGATGCGAAAGCGCTTTTTGAGCGTCTGCTCGATTTGCGAAACGATCTCGGGCTGCTTTCGGAGGAATACGACCCGAAAGAAAAACGTCAGCTTGGAAATTTTCCGCAAGCTTTTTCGCACGTCGCGCTGGTGAACTCGGCCATGATCTTGGGGGCGAAAGGCGAGAAATAGTGGATTGATTGACTCGCCTCCCACTCGTCAACGCTTCGCGCTGCCCGTCTACGTCGCTCGGCTCCTGTCGGCTCCGTTGTCGATCTTGGGTGACAGTGGCATCGGCATCCTGCCGATGAAACACAAGCTGGAAGCCCGTGCCACGCTATGCTCGTGCTTCCGTGGACGAAACAAGGCGCCGAACCAGGTCCTCGATCGTGACGATGCCGCGTAGATTCCGTTCCCGATCCAACACCGCCGCCAAACCAAGTCGCGCCGCGCGCAAGCGTTGCACGATTTTATAAGCAGGCTCTTCTTCGTTCGTCGTGACGATGCGCCGCATGTAATGGCTCAGCGTTTTAACTCCGTTTTTCTCAAGCAGAATGTCGAGCACGTTGATCAATCCGCTCGGCTGACCTTCCGGCGTAATGACGGGCAGACGATCGAGACCGGAAGAAACGCCGAGCGCGACCGCTCCATCGATGGAGGTATCGGGTTTTACGGCGACCACTTTCGGCAAAGGCACCATTACATCGCGCACTTTCACGCTCCGGAAATCGAACACATTGTGAATCATGGCGCGCTCGGTGGCGGTGAGAGACCCTTCGCGTTCGCTCTGCGTGGTGATTTGCTTCAACTCTTCGCGCGCGGCAAAAAGTCGGCCCTTTTCCGCGCGTCGCGGCAACAGAATCCGGCCCAATCGTGCGCCGAGTTCGAGCAGAGGCCAAAGCAGGGTCGAAACTATTTCCAGGATACCGGCCAGCCGAGCTAGTGCGCGGAATGGAAATCGTCGAAAGAGCGATTTCGGCAGAACAGCCAGCACGAACAGATAGATCGGCAATGCGATCAGCAACGCGATGAAAAATCCAGCAAAGTGGAACGAGCGCACCAATTGCCGCGTCAGCAGCAGCAGTCCCGAAATGTCGGCTGCGTTCGTGAAAATCAGAACCGTGACGAGCAATCGTTCCGGGTTTTTCAGCAATCGATCCAGGCGGATCGCTGCTGGCACACGGCGCTTCACGTTTTGGCGCAGCCGCACAGGATCGATCGAAAGCAAGCCACTTTCAATTCCGTTGAAGAAAAACGAAACGATCCAGCAGCAGATAATGACAAACGCGATCGTCATGTTGCAGCGCTGCCGTTGCCGGAGGCCTCGTCCGGTTCGCCGAGCACGGTTGTCTTTTCCAGCAGGACTTCTTCGATCCGTTTGCGTCCGGCGCGCCGCACGGTGATGGCCAGGCGTGGAATTTCGAGTTGCGTGCCCGAGGGCGGCAAATAACCGAGCCGATTGAAGACGAAGCCGCCAATCGTGTCGATTCCTTCCGCCTCAATTTCGAACCCGAGATGTTCGCTCAGATCGTCGAGGCGCGCGTTTCCGCTGACGAGAAATTTTCCGTCCTCCATCGGCTCGATGTAAAGATCGACATCTCCGCGCGGGACCGCGTCGCTGAGGATTTCTTCGACGATATCGGACAGGGTGATGATGCCTTCGGTCCCGCCAAATTCATCGACGACGATGGCCAGCCCCTGGGCGTGGGTGAGGAAGAGCTTGAGCAATTCAAGCGCCCGCATCGTCTCCGACACAAATGATGGCAGGATTAATCGCTCGGTGTAATGCTCCGACGGATCGAGCAGGAACAATTTCACATCGATGATTCCGAGAACTTGATCGGGTGTGTTCACGTAGACCGGCACGCGGCGATGACGTTTCTCTTTCAGGCGTGCGATCGCTTCCTCGTTCGTCAAATCGTCCGGCAATGCGAAAGTATCGACGCGCGGGGTCATGCAATCCTTCGCCGTTTTATCGCCAAGTTTAATGATCTCCTGGATCATCTCGGCTTCCGCTTCGTGCAGCGCACCTTCTTCTTCGCCGATTTCAACCAGCGTCTCCAACTCCTCGTCGCTTAACCGCGGACGCGTGCGCAAATGCAACGGAGTGAAAAGATCGACAATCGCCGTGCTGGCGCTCTCGAGCGCATGACCGACGCGATCGAGCAGTGGCATTGACACCTTCAAGGTGAAAGCGCCGATGGCCGAAAGCCGATAAGGAGCGGAAAGGGCGAGCAGTTTTGGAATTAAATCGCAAAGCAGCACGACAATCGTGAAGATCACGATCGCGGCCAGCCACTGCGGAATCCGCGTTGCGAATGGGCCTTCCCATAAAAGAAAAAGACAAAGCACTACCAGCGGCACTTTCACGAGGCCGTCGCCGAGCAGCAGCACGTTCAAAATGCGGCGCGGATTTTCCCGAAAGCGCTGAACGAATTTTGTGAGGGCGGGGTGGTGCTCTTCCAAACGGCGCAACTGGTGCGACTTGAGTGAGAAGAGCGCCGTTTCCAGTCCGGAGAAGAGGGCGGAGCAAAAAATCAAGACTGCGATGGCAGCGAGAAGAATAATGAGTCCCGCCAGCGTCATTCTTCGCTGCGGCAACGGTCGCGTAAGATGTTGCCCTCCGGAAAAGTGAAGCGTGCGGGTTTGCCCATCATCGGAGCTGCGGTCAAGTTAAGCCCTTCATGAGCAAAGGCGAGAGGATTTCGCGGCTGGTCACCGAACTGGTGGGCGAAGATATTGAACCAACAAAGATCGACATCGCGCGCCATCCCTATTACCGCGCCTATTTCCAGTGCTGGAACGAGCAGCGCTACTACGAAGCGCACGACGTGCTCGAGCAGCTTTGGTTAAACACCGATACGGATGACGACAATTTTTTCAAAGGTTTAATCCAGGTTGCGGGCGCATTTGTGCATCTCCAGAAAAATTTCGAACATCCGACACATGCGAAACACAGCCGCCGATTGAAACCCGCGGTACGACTCTTCTTGCTCGCGGAAAAAAACCTCGCGCCATATTCGCCGGTTCGTCACGCGCTCGATGTCGCCGCGCTTCTCGATCTTGTGCGAGATGAGCGCGAGAAAATCACACGATCGGATTTTCAGAAAAATCCGTGGTCGCCCGAGACGGCGCCGCGTTTGGAATTGAACCCGCGCTCCGGCCAAATCTCGTAACACAGCCTTCCAGGCTGTAAAAGAACAGGCAAGATGCCTGTGTTACGTGTCATTTTGTGAAAAGCAACTTCAGTCCGGCGATGACCAGTACTGTGGCCAGCAAGATCGAGATGGTGCGGATGGGAAAATGGCGGCTGCCCAGATGAGAACCGAGGGTGCCGCCAATCACGGCCGCTGTTGCCAGGACGAAGCCGAGCGACGGAATAGAATGACTCGCGGTAAAATACCCGACCAGCCCGGCGATTGAGTTCACCAGGATAAACAACGCCGAAACCGCGGCGGCCTGGCGGATGTGAGCCCAACGGAAGAACAGCAGAAGCGGAGTAAGAAATATTCCTCCGCCGGTGCCGGTGAGGCCCGATAGAAATCCGATGCCTGCTCCAACTCCGATCGCTGTCGGACGAGACGGAGAGACAACTTCCGGCGGGTCGCCGCGCCGAAAAATCAAGCGCCCGGCCGAGAAGAGCAGCACCAGGCCAATCAGGATTCTCAAAACCGAAGCCGACGGTTGCAGATAACCGCCGAGGTACGCCGCCGGGATCGAAAGCAGCGCGAATGGCCAGAATAATCGCCACGCAAAATGTCCCGCGCTCCAAAATTGGAACGCGCCGATGAAAGCGACCAGAATGTTGAGCACCAAAGCAGTCGGTCTAATGACCGTGGGGGCAAGTCCCCACAATGTCATTATTGCGATGTAACCCGAGGCGCCGGCGTGACCCACGGACGAGTAGAGAAAGGCAATGACGCCGACAGCTATTAAGAGGGAAACGAGCTGCGTATAGTCCATTTGTTCGAAGCATAGCATGTAGCCACCGGCCTGTGGCCGGTTCCAAACGCGCCACAGGTGCGTGGCTACAAGTCACTTCCGCTTTTTGTTTCTCGGGCTAATGTGTTTGGTGACGCCGACTCAACTCGCTGCCGAAGTTTCACCGGCACACGCGGAGCA
>DMCG01000163.1:0-1627 GCA_003445855.1 Spartobacteria bacterium
CGACGAGCATTTGGTTTTGGATCGCATTTCATATCGGCGTCTTCTTTGCGATTTTTGCCGATCTTGTTCAGTTCAAGCTGCGCGACCGCGCGCTGAGCATGCGCGCCGCTCTGCACCGCGTTGCCATTTGGGTCGTGCTGTCGCTTCTCTTCAACCTGCTGGTGTGGAAACTGCGTGGACCGGAGAAAGGTCTCGAATTCTTAACCGGCTACCTGATCGAGTACTCACTCAGCGTCGATAACATCTTCGTTTTTGTTCTGATCTTTTCGTTCTTCCGCGTGCCGGCGCTGGCCCAACACCGCGTCCTTGTCTGGGGCATTCTCGGTGCGCTCGCCATGCGCGGCGTGATGATCTGGCTGGGGGTCAAGCTGGTGGAACGTTTCGACTGGATCCTCTATATCTTCGGCGCATTCCTGCTGGTCAGCGCCTGGCGAATGTTTTTTGCCAAAAAGGACGAAAAGGAATTTGGCAACACCCTGGTCATGCGCCTGGCCCGGCGCAGTATTCGCGTGACTGAAGAATTTCACGGCGAGAACTTCACCGCCAAGGTCGGCGACCGATGGATGTTCACGCCGCTGGCGCTGGTGTTGATCCTCATCGACGTGATGGACCTCGTATTCGCGGTCGATTCCATCCCGGCCGTTTTCGCGATCACACGTGATGGGTTCATCGTGTATACGTCGAACATTTGCGCCATTCTCGGTTTGCGTTCGCTTTATTTCCTTCTCGCAAACCTGGTCGATCGCTTCATTTATCTCAAGACCGGCCTCGCCCTCATCCTCGGTTTCGTTGGGACAAAAATGATCGTGGCCAAGCAGTTGGACATTCCAAACTGGCTCTCTCTCATCGTGATCGTGTTCATTCTTGCCGCCACCATCACTATCTCGATGATCGTGACACAAAACCGGGCCGCGGCCGAGAACCGAAAATAAAATGTTGCTTTCCTCGTTGGAAATCTGATTAGCTTGGAGTTGCTTTATGAAAATTCTTTTTGCGATTGCATTCGCTCTCGTCATCGCTGGCAGTTCATTCGCCGATATTCAAGATCCGCCTTCGAACGATTATGGCCCAACGCGCAAACTTGGCCGCGGATTATCCAATTTCTTTCTCGGGTCTGCGGAAATTCCAGTCACCATCGCGAAGATCAACAAGGACGAAGGTAATGCGGCCGCGGCTGGTTATGGAGTTGTGCGCGGAGTCGGGCGCTCGGCGGCCCGACATATTGCAGGCCTTGCTGAAATTTTTAGTTTTCCGTTTCCGGCCCACGGAACTTACTATCCATTGCTCCCGAGCGATATTCCGTGGATTCACGCAGGCTACGCGGAATTCCCCCCCGAGCTTGGCAACGAATCGAAGTATTCGTACGTGCGCGATTATTAGTCAGCTCGCGGCGCTGATCATTTTTCGATCGGCAACGGGTTTCGGGTTTATACAGGCCTCGTGATTCGCACATTGTCGATCTAAACTTAGATCGCACCCTGGCTTCGATTTCTCCCTGAGGTTGACGGCGCTCGAGAGCGACGTAGAGGTAGAGCGATTCGCTGACGCGGTCGGGCGATGTATTCTCGACGTTTTTCCACGCTGCCGGCCATTGGTGTCTTAACGCTGATTTATTTCATCGCCGGTA
>DMCG01000163.1:1973-3445 GCA_003445855.1 Spartobacteria bacterium
GCGGGAATCGCCCTCGCCGCATTGCTGGTGCTCGGTTACCGGGTGTGGCCCGCCATTTTTGTCGGCGCATTTTTGGTGAACGTCACCACGGCGGGCAATATCGCGACTTCGCTTGGCATCGCAGCTGGCAACACGCTGGAAGCGGTTTGCGGCGCCTGGCTGGTGAATCGTTTTGCCGGCGGCACGCGTGTCTTCGATCGTGCGCAAGATGTTTTTAAATTCGCACTCGCCGCGATGCTGAGCACTCTGGTCAGCCCAACTCTTGGCCTGACCACTCTCGCGCTCGGCGGCTTCGCTGCTTGGGCAAACTACGGCGCGGTCTGGATGACGTGGTGGCTGGGCGACACGGCCGGAGACCTGGTGGTCGCTCCGCTCATTCTTCTCTGGAGTATGCCTTCGACACAGCGTTGGAGTCGCAGAGACGCTGTTGAAGTTGGCATCCTTTTGCTCTTGCTATTTGTTCTCGGGGAAACGGTTTTTGGCGGATGGTTTTCAATTTCGGCCAGGAATTATCCCATGTCATTCATTTGCGGGCCGGTCGTGATATGGACTGCCTTCCGATTCTCGCAGCGCGAAACGGCCACCGGAATTTTTATTCTCTCGGCCCTCGCGATTTGGGGAACGCTGCATGGCTCCGGCCCGTTCGTTATGGAAACCGAGAATCATTCCGTTCTCACGCTGCAAGCCTGGACCGCCGTGCTCACCATCACTGCGATGGCGCTGGCCGCCGCCATGGCCGAACGACGTCGTGTCGAAGCGGAGATCGAACAGCAGAAAGCCGCGGTCGAAGCTGCGAACCGGACAAAAGACAAGTTTCTTGCCATGCTTTCGCACGAATTGCGCACACCCCTCACGCCGGTGATTGCCGCGTTGGACACGCTGGAGACGGACCCGGTGCAATCTGAAGAGTCAAAAGCGTCGCTGGCGATGATCCGCCGCAACGTCGAGTTGGAAAGCCAGCTCATCGCCGATCTGCTCGATCTCACGCGGATCGCCAAAGACAAACTGGAATTGAAATTCGATTCGGTCGATGCGCACGAGACCGTCTTGAACGTGGTCGAAATCTGCCGGGCGGAAGCGAACGCGAAAACCCTCCATGTCTATCCCGACTTGCGGGCAGGCGCTCATCACGTCTCGGCGGACACGGCCAAGTTTCAGCAAATCATTTGGAACCTATTGAAAAACGCGATCAAGTTCACGGGCCAGGATGGCGAAATCACCATCTCGTCCTCAAACCCGGCGCCGCAGACCCTCATCATAACCGTGCGCGACACCGGAATAGGCGTCGAACCCGAAATCATGGAACGAATTTTTGACCCGTTCGAGCAGGGCGAACTCTCGTTCCAGCGGCGTTTTGGTGGACTCGGTCTCGGATTGGCCATTTCCAAATCGCTCGCCCAGGCCCACGGGGCCACGCTCGTTGCCAGAAGTGAAGGCCGCGATCGCGGGACGACGTTTCTTTTAACGATGAA
>DMCG01000071.1:0-1328 GCA_003445855.1 Spartobacteria bacterium
CCGTTGAGCGGATAACACATTTCCAGACGCAACGTGTCGCGCGCGCCGAGCCCGCACGGTTTGATTCCGAATTGCGCTCCTTTTTCCAGAACGAGGTTCCAAATCTTCGCCGCATCGCTTGCGCGGAAGAAAACTTCCACGCCATCTTCGCCGGTGTAACCCGTGCGCGCGATTGAGAGACGCATTCCCTCGAGATCAAGATCGACAATCTGATTGCGCACCGGAAGATCGACATCGTCGCCGAGCAGCGCGTGAAAAAGATCGACCACGCGCGGACCTTGTATGGCGACGCCGCCAAATTCCGCGCTGCGATTCCTTAGATCAACACTTTTGGTGGCGCAAGTTTCCAACTTGCGAAACCCAGCGGACGGCAAGTTAGAAACTTGCCCCACAACTCGATGTCGATCTAACCACGCGAAATCTTCATCCGTCCGTGACGCATTGACGACAAGCAGAAACTTCTCGTCGTCAATTCGGTAAACGATCAGGTCGTCGATGATTCCGCCGTGTTCGTTGAGCAGAAAAGTGTATTGGCCTTGCCCGAGTTCCAACTTGTCGATGTTGTTTGTCAGCATCGTGTTGAGCCAGTCGCGCGCGCCGTTTCCAGCGACAATCAATTGTCCCATGTGTGAAATATCGAAGATGCCGACGCTGTTTCGCACCGCTCTGTGTTCCTCGACGATGCTCGTGTACTGCACCGGCATGAGCCAGCCACCGAACGGAACCATTTTTGCACCGCGCCGGACGTGCTCGTCATAAAGCGGTATTCGTTTTTGCGCGGTCTCGCTCATGATGAGCATCCTAGACATCAATTAAACGAAGGTAAAGGTAGAGCGCGAAAGAAGAGTATCGCACGAAGGTCACAACGGTCACAACGGCTCACCGCGGATTTCAGGTTAATTTTCTGGGGCAGCTTTGTGTCCTTCGTGTCCTTTGCGCGAGCAGTTGAACATCGGCAACGCTTTCTCTACCGTGCGGGGCCAACATGACCTGGCTGGACAAACTCGAGCGCCGTTTTGGATTTCTCGGAATTCCAGGATTGATCCGCATCATTGTCGGCTTTAGCGCGCTCGTTTTCCTTCTCGGGTGGCTGAATCCGGATTTTATTTCCGTGCTCGACCTCAAGCCGGAGCGCGTCCGCCACGGCGAAATCTGGCGGCTTGTCACTTACATTTTTATTCCGCAAACGGTCAGCTTTTTGTGGATCATTTTTGTCTTGTGGTTTCTTTGGTGGATCGGCAACGGCTTGGAGCGAGCGTTCGGCGCGTTCCGGCTGACGCTTTATTTTTTGGTCGGCATGATTGGCACGACGGCCGCCGCGTTTTTCT
>DMCG01000071.1:1606-2905 GCA_003445855.1 Spartobacteria bacterium
CAGTAACTTTTCCAACAAGATGCTGATTGCGTCGTTGTTTTACGCCTTCGCGCGATTCTATCCCGATGAAGTCATCTATGTGCTCTTTATTTTGCCGGTCAAAATCAAATGGGTGGCGTGGGTCTCCGCCGCGTTCTTGTTGCTCGGCTTTCTTGTGAACTCGAATTCGTATCGCATGGCGGTAGTGGCGGCGTTGAGCAATTATCTGATCTTTTTCGGACCGGCAATTGTTTACGAAGGTCGCCATCGTCACGAAGTTTCTTCGCGACGCCGGCGTTTCGAAGTGCAATCGCGAAGTGAAACAGAAACGCTGCATAAGTGCGCAGTGTGCGGCGCGACCGAACTTACCGACCGGAACCTCGATTTCCGGGTCGCGCGCGATGGCGAGGAATATTGCCTGGCCCATTTGCCGAAAGCCGAGACGCCGACGCGTTCGTAAGATCAACACGTGCCGCTTGACCGAAAATTCTGGCAGCGGAAACTAGCGCGATGACCGACAAGAACGCGGCGCTTATTCCCGCAGAAGGCTGGCATTGTCTGCACGTTTTTTACCGGATCGAGTACGGGCAATGGCAATTGCTCAGTCGTGAGGAACGGAACGCGGCCAAAACAAATCTCGCGTCGCTTGTGCAGACAATCCGCGCGACGGAGTCGACTCAGTTGCTTACCCTCAGCGTCGTCACGCCGAAAGCCGATCTCGGCTTCATGTTGATCACGCCGGACTTGCAGGTCGCAAACAAGATCGACAAGCAACTTTCGCTTTCGCTCGGCCCGGATGTTCTGAGCCCGGTTTACAGTTATCTCTCGCTCACCGAGGAAAGCGAATACATCACAACCGAAGAAGAGTACGCGCAGACATTGGAGAACGAACAAAAGCTGGAATCAGGTTCGGCGAAATTTATCGAAGCGATGAATTCGTTTCGCGAACGAACGAAAAAATATCGGCAGGAGCGCGTTTACCCGGCATTGCCCGATTGGCCGGTGGTTTGCTTTTATAATATGAGCAAGCGTCGCGGCGAGCAGCACAACTGGTATGCGCTGCCGTATGAAGAGCGTCGCAAGTTGATGAAAGGACATGCTGCGGTTGGGCGCGAATTTGCCGGAAAAGTCAAACAGCTCATCACCGGTTCCAGCGGTTTGGATGACGCGGAGTGGGGCGTGACGCTTTTTGCGCGAGACACTTTTCAGATCAAAGCCATCGTTTACAAAATGCGCTTCGATCGGGTGAGCGCGGAGTACGCGGACTTCGGCGAATTTTTCATCGGCATCCAACTGCCGCTCGACGAATTGTTCCAGCGG
>DMCG01000071.1:3255-5509 GCA_003445855.1 Spartobacteria bacterium
GTCATAGACCGCCGCTACAGCATAAAGACGGGATGGGTGACAGAGCGGTCTATTGTGCACGCCTGGAAAGCGTGTGTGCCGAAAGGCACCCGGGGTTCGAATCCCCGCCCATCCGCCACGCGAAGATCTTCAGCAGTTTTTTTGATTGAAAAACTAACTGTCTCTTCGATCGCGCCGTTCCAAGATTTGCAGTTCCTGCCGTAACTTGACCACGCTGGCCTGTGGCAGGACGCCGCGAAAATTCACTCCTGGGTAAATGATGCAATCGCATCCTAAAATCGAACCGGGATTGATCACTGCATTGCAACCAATTTCGGTCCGGTCGCCGACGATGGCTCCAAATTTGGTGAGACCGGTCGCAATGCTTCCTCCCTCCGGCGTCGCGACTGTAATTTCACGATGATCGAGTTTGACGTTTGAGAGAATCACGCCGGCGCCGAGATGCGCGCGATAACCCAGGATTGAATCGCCCACGTAATTGAAATGCGGCGCCTGCGCCTCGTCGAAGAGAATGCAATTTTTGAATTCGCACGAGTTTCCCATGACCACGCCATCGCCCGCGATCACGTTCTCGCGCACGTAACACCCGCTGCGAATTTGGCAATTTTCGCCGATCCACGCCGGTCCTTTCAACACCGCGCCTTGCTCGACGATCGTTCCGCGGCCGATGAAGACCGCTCCACTGATGAACGGTTTCCCCACGAGCTCGCCCAATACGCCGGGCTTCAGGCGGAATTGCAAATAACTCGCGATTTGTTTGAGCGCGTCCCAAACGTAATTCTGGTTCTCAAACAACTTCGGATGGGCCGTGTGTTTGAGACTAAGAAATTCAGCAGGCGCAAACATCTCTTGCGAACTAAGCGCCGGCGCGCCGCGTGATTTTCTGCCCGTCCTTCGTATCACGCGTTTCCCAGCCGCGAGCGTTTAGTTCGTTGCGCAATTCATCACTTTTTCGCCAGTCTTTTGCAAGTCTTGCTTGTTCGCGCGCCTTGGCCAGTTTCGAAACTTCCGCCGGAATCTCGCTTTCGCCGCCGGAAATCGCGAGCACGGAATCGACGCGTTCCCACCAATTCAACCACGCATTGGCCGAGGCGGCATCGAGTTCATCTCGATCCATCGCGCGATTTGTCTCGCGAATTGTTTCGAACAAAAAACCGAGCGCCGCGGAAATATTCAGGTCATCATCGAGCGCTTCTTCAAAAGTGTGGGGCAAGTTTTCAACTTGCCGGTCATTTTGGTTCGCAAGTTGGAAACTTGCACCATATTCGCGCAATCGCGTCAGCCAATCGTCGATGCGGCCTAACGACTGTCGCGCTTCCTCCATTCCGTCCCAGGTGAAATTGAGCGGCGCGCGGTAGTGAACGCGCATGAGCGCGTAACGGATCTCGCGGCCGGTGTAACCTTTTTCGAGAACGTCAGCGAGCGTGTAAAAATTGCCGAGCGATTTCGACATCTTCTGCCCGTCGACAAGCAGATGTGCGCAATGCAGCCAATAGCGCACAAATTTTTTTCCGGTGCAGCCTTCGCTTTGCGCAATCTCCGCTTCGTGATGCGGGAAAATATTGTCCACGCCGCCGCAGTGAATGTCGATCTGATCGCCGAGTAACGCGGTGGCCATCGCGCTGCACTCGATGTGCCAGCCGGGACGGCCGCGGCCCCATGGACTTTCCCAGCCAACGTCGCCGTCTTCTTCATCCCATGCTTTCCAAAGCGCGAAATCGCCGATGTGCTCCTTGTCGTATTCGTCGTGCTTCACCCGGCCGGTCGATTGCAATTGCGTAAGATCGAAATGCGCGAGCTTGCCGTAATCGGGAAATTTATTGATGCGAAAATAAACCGATTTGTCCTCCGCTTGGTAAGCCAGGCCGCGCGAGATGAGCGTGCCGATCATCTCAATCATCTTGTCGATGTACTGTTGATCGGTGGCGGCGGGAAAATCGTCCGCCCGTTTGATCCGCAATTTTTCGATGTCTTCAAAGAATGCCTGCTTGAACGGTGCGGTGAATTCCTTGAGCGGAATTTTCGCTTCGCGCGCGCCGCGGATCGTTTTGTCGTCCACGTCAGTGATGTTCATGACGCGATGCACTTTGTGACCGCGCAATTCGAGGTGACGTTGCAACAGGTCCTCGAAAATGTAGGCGCGAAAATTTCCGATATGCGCGCGGCTATAAACAGTCGGCCCGCAGGTGTAGATGTCGATCTTGCGGCCGTTCGGATCGCGCGGCGTGAAATCCTCGAGCTTCCGTGAGTAAGT
>DMCG01000104.1 GCA_003445855.1 Spartobacteria bacterium
TACAAGATCGGCAACGAGCGCCTGATCAAAGTTACCGATAACGCCGCACGCAAATTAGCATCGCTGCTGGAAAAACAAGACAGACCAAATGGTGCTTTACGCCTCGCTGTGATTGGAGGCGGATGCTCGGGTCTTCAATATACCATGGATCTCGTGGACGGCCCCGCCAACCGCGACATTTTGGTTCAAGCCTCCAACGTCCGTCTGGTTGTCGATCCTAAGAGCGCACTCTTCGTCAGCGGTTCGGTCCTCGATTACAGCGACGACCTGCAAAAAGGCGGTTTCAAAGTTACGAACCCGAATGCGGTCGCGCATTGCTCCTGCGGCGAGAGCTTCGCTGTCTGAGTAGAAGCAAACGATTCGCATCTGTTCATTTGAACTTGCGCGGTGGTCGCTGTCGGCGATCATGGTGGCATGCTGACCGATCGTCAGAAAAACGTTCTCGATTTTATCCAACGCGAGCAACGGGAAAAAGGGCTTACACCAAGCACCCGCGAAATCCAAAGCCATTTCGGCTTCGCCAGCCAGACATCGGTCATGCAGTACATCGCCGCGCTCGAACGCAAAGGCTTTCTCGATCGACATGCACGCAAGGCGCGCGCTTTGATTACGCCGGTGCAAAAAGTCCGCATTACCGACGTTCCGATTTATGGACAGATTCCCGCCGGCATGTCGACCTTAACCGAGCAGACGATCGAAGGACATGTCTCTCTCGATACGCGGTCGGCCAACGTTTCAAAGAATCGCGGGACCTTTGCCTTGCGGGTGCATGGCGATTCGATGATTGGCGCTCATATTGTCGATGGAGACATTGTGATTTTGGAAGACAGCAAAGAGGTGCACAATGGCGACATCGTAGCGGCCTTGATCGATGGTGAAACAACGCTGAAGCGTTACGTGATGGAGCGTGGCCGGCCTTATTTGAAAGCGGAGAACCCGCGTTATCCGAATTTGATTCCGGCACGTGAGCTGAAGATTCAGGGAGTAATGGTGTCGCTGGTTCGAAAACAGGAGCGGCGAAAACGCCATTGAGACAGAAGTCAGAGTGCAGAGATCAGCAGCCACATGACAAAATGCGTTGCGAGTACCGCAGGTAAAACATAGTATTACGGGATGACAAAGACGATTTCGAAGGTCGGCAATTCGCAAGGCATCATTTTCGACGCGGCGTTGATGGATCTGGCGCGGGTGAAGGTGGGCGATCAATTAAACGTGACCGTTCACGAAGGCGGCTCGATCATTTTGACACCGGTTCGTCCGACGATCACGCCCAAGATGGCGGCGGCGTCGGCAAAACGGTTGATTAAAAAGAATTCCGCCCTCTTCAAGCGCCTGGCTTGAGCCGGTCAATCATGCATCTGACGGTGGCGGCGGTAAAAGCCATTCACCGCGAGGTATTGGCCGCGCATGGAGGCGCACGCGGTATCCGCGACGAAGCGTTGCTGGAATCGGCCGTGGCAGCACCGCAAGCGACGATGATGGGGCGAGCGCTCATGACCGATCCGATTGAGATTGGCGGAGCGTATCTCTTTTACCTTTGCCGAAACCATGCATTCGTGGACGGAAACAAGCGAACCGCGCTCGTGGCATGTTTGGTTTTTCTGGAGAGCAACGATTTGTTGCCAAACACGAAATTCCCCACTGATGAATGGGAAGCATTTGTCCTCGATGTCGCCGCGAGCCGGCTGGACCGCGAGGAAACGACGGCTCAGTTGCGCAAACTGCTAAAGCAGACCGGGCACACTCGAGCGTGAATGATGTTAGTGTTCTTTTGAACATATTGACTTCCTGTGCCATCTTTCGCGATGGCTGCGAGCGGCAAGATTGATGACTCGTCCCCCGACTCGTCACCTTATCGGGCTTCCCGTCTACGTCGCTCGGCTCCCGCCGGCTCCGTTCTCGATCTTGCGCGAGAAGCTCAAACACGGCGCAACTGTAGGGGAAGCTGTCAGCTTCCCTAACAAAAAACATTCCGAAGAATTGGGAAGCTAACAGCTTCCCCTACAGAAGAATCTACAGCGATCGTAGCCAATCGCGTTGCGCGCAAAATATTCTTTGCAGCGCCGCGGTTTCCCTCTATATTTCGCGCTCACCGCATCAGGCGCGTGACAGTTTATTACGCGGCCGATGCGGATTTTTTTGTCGTCCGGGACATTAACTTTCGGGCGGCGCTTTGTTTAGAGAAATGCCCACAATCAATCAGCTTATTCGAAAAGGACGCCGGAAGGTGTCGGTGAAATCGAAGTCACCGGCGCTGACCGATTGTCCGCAGCGGCGCGGGGTGTGCATACAGGTGATGACGCGCACGCCGAAGAAGCCGAATTCCGCTTTGCGCAAAGTGGCGAAGGTGCGGTTGACGAATGGTCAGGAAGTGATTGCCTATATTCCGGGGGAAGGGCACAATTTGCAGGAGCACTCCATTGTGCTCGTGCGCGGCGGACGGGTGAAAGATTTGCCGGGCGTGCGCTACCACATTGTGCGCGGCACGCTCGACTCGCTTGGCGTGGATGGACGCCGTCGCAGTCGTTCCAAGTACGGCGCGAAGCGTCCGAAGGAAGGCGCGGGCGGTGGCGCCAAAGAGGCGGCACCGAAAGCGGCGGCGAAGGAAAGCGCAGCGAAAAAGTAATTTTGGATAGAAA
>DMCG01000039.1:0-5884 GCA_003445855.1 Spartobacteria bacterium
ATCCAAATCATCAGCAGCATCGTGCCGCCGGATTTGAGGAGAATCGGCAGGAACTTGAGCGCGGGAAGAATGAAGAACTTGAGCTTGGCGAAAAACTTTGCGATGACCACGCCGACCACGGCGACGGGACCAAGCGTCTTTTTCAAGCGTCTCCAGAAAGTCTCCCGTTGCGGCCCTGCAAACTCCGTGCTTTGCGTTTGGCTGTTCATCGATTCCTAAATCGGAGGATTTTGCATTTCCTTAAACGCATCGCCGAGACGCTCGAGCACATCGGTTGCAAGCAACGATTGCTCGTTCGCGTGTCCGTTAAAGATCGACATCTCCGCCGCGCGCCCGCACACCCAGGCGCCGAGTCGCGCGGCGTCGTAGAGCGATAAGCCTTGTCCGAGTAATCCGGCGCACACGCCGGTCAAGATATCGCCCATTCCGCCGCTCGCCATTCCAGGATTTCCAGTTGTATTAAAACTGAGCGGCCGGCTGCGCTCGGCGACGATGGTGCGACTGCCTTTGAATAAAAGCGTCACCGGGAATTGCTCGCAGAAATTTCTGGCCGTTCCCGCTCGCGACATTTTTCCGATATCAAGCAACCGCTCCATTTCGCCGGGATGCGGAGTGAGCAACCGTGGACCGCGACAATCTCTCAAGATGTCGATCTTGTTTGCGAGGATGTTCAATCCATCGGCATCGACAACCATCGGTTGCTCGGCGCGCTTGATCAGATTGAGAATTTCCGGCGCGCGCGATTTTCCCAAACCCGGCCCGAGCGCCCAGACGTCGATCTTCTCGTCGAGCAACTTGCGATAAGATCGAACCGGTTTGACCATCGCTTCGACCGGTGCGGCTGAAGCCACGATCTCGTAGATTTCCGCCGGAACGAAGATTTCCACCAGTCCCGCACCCGCGCGCAGAGCGCCGCTCGTGGTCATGAGCGCCGCTCCGACAAATCCTTTCGAGCCGGCGACTACGCCGATGCGGCCGAATTGATTTTTGTAGGCGCTGAATTTCCGTCTCGGCAAAAGCGAGTTGAGGGAATGAGCGGTGGCGGCAAGCTCATTGGGCGCGGTTATTTCCGGGGCAAGATCGACAAGCGGAACAACTTCAAGACGTCCGACAAAATCGAGCGCCGGATCGACAATCAGACCGTGCTTGGCAAAACCGATCGCGATCGTGAAGTCGGCAATGACGCAATCTTCCGGATCGACTTCGCCGGAATCGGCGTCAAGACCGGTCGGGAGATCGACCGCGAAAACAAAAGCGTTGTGCTCGCGGCGCAGTTGATTGATTTGGCGGGCGGCCGCGCGGATCGGCTCCCGAAGAAGTCGATTGGCGCCAAGGCCGAGCAAGCCATCGAGGACAATGGTGTGGCATGGGCTTCCAGCCCATGTTCCATCGGCAAGATGCCGATGCCACGAATCGGCGGCTTCGCGCAAAGTTTGCAGTTTTTTGCGCGTCAGTTCGCTGCATTCACTCTCAGGGAAGGCCAGGTGGATGTCGATCTTCCATCCGGCGCGCTTCAGGTGCTCGGCGGCCACGAGCGCGTCACCGCCGTTGTGGCCCTTTCCGGCGTAAACGATGCACGTTCCAGGATGAGGAAAAAATTTACGGACGGATTGCGCAACGCCCGCGCCGGCTTCATCCATCAATGCTTCGACTTCGATCGCGCGCGCGAAAGCGGCTTCTTCCGCTTCTCTCATCTGCGCCGAATTTAAAATCGGCGAGTCCAATCAGTCCTCCGAGTCTTCCGGTGTCGACTTTCTTGCCGCGGTGCTGCTGTCGCCGTTGCTGTTTTTCTTTTTGTAGGCAGCAGTCTTTTTTCTCGAATCCGAGTCGGATGGCCCGAGCGATTTCCTGCTGTGGGAAGATTTCGCCTTGCTTCTCCTGGCCGAACGCCTGGAACGAGAGAGATCCCGATCGCGAACTCTGGTTTGGTCGATGAACGGTTGTAGCGGAACTGTTCCGGCGGCTGCGATTCGCATCGAATCCGAAGCGCTTGCTACCTGCGAACGTTCGCGGATTCCGCGCGCTATTTCCTCAGCGAGTTTTTGTCGGTAGGAAATACTTTGCGCATACTCCGCCTCCGCTGGGTTGGTGAGAAATCCGCATTCGACAAGTATCGCCGGAATTGTTGTCCTTCGGAGGACGTAATAACCGCGACGACGGACTCCACGATTGGGCGAGAGGGCGCCGCCAGCCACATAATAATGAATGGCGGAGGCAAGCGGCAGACTTTCCCGGCTGTAAAAGTATGTTTCGATGCCATTCGCTCCCGTGCGCCTGGCGGAGTTAAAGTGAATGCACACAAAAATGGCATCGCGATATGAGTTCGCGATCGCAACGCGGGCCGGTAGCGGCACGAAGACATCGCTGTCCCTCGTCATGACGACGCGATATCCGTTGGCGGCAAGAATGGCTTTGAGGCGCTGCGCGACGTCGAGCGTCATCATTTTTTCCGCGACACGCTGGCCCGGAATACCGCCACGATCAAAGCCGCCATGGCCGGGGTCGATCACGATAATTGTGGACGGGCGTTTTTTTTGAAACGGCAGCGCGCACGCCAGACTCGCAACCGACAACCAAGCGATGATAAAACTGAGATGGTAAAAACGGTGCAGCATGCTAGTCGTCCTTCGGCATCTCCGGGGGGCGATCCGACAATTTTGGGAGCAAGTCGCGCGCCGATTGTGCCGCCGGAGTCTCCAGCATTCCGCCTCGGACCGCCACCGTCCCTTCGGCGGTGTGAAAGAGGCGCGGTCGCGTTTTCGTTTCCATGAAAGAGGAATGTGCGAGGAGCTCGCCATTCAACCCGACGCGCGCATAAGCCCAGCTGCGCGGCGCTGCACAATGCAGAATGTGCAGTTGATTCGAGCGGTCCAGTTCCGCTTGGGGTTCATCGAAAGCGATCACGCGGCCTAACGAATAAGTTGCGTAGACAATTCCGCTGTCCTTGTCCTCCACCCGCACGTAGAGCGACGTGTGGTCCGGAAAACGATTGGACAGTAGAGAGTAAGTGCGTGCGTTGCCCGGGCCGGAGGCGCCGTCAGGCATGCCGACTGTTTTTTGCCAGATCGGCCGCGCCTCGGTCACCTCGAAAACCTTCGTTTGCGAATAAAAAAACTTGCTTAAATCCGCGAAATAAATGTGCGCGCGGACATGATAAACGCCGAAGTCATGCACGGGATAGAGCGGCGTAAGATTGATTCGCTGCGTTACTTTTTTGCCGGCTTCGATCTTGAGCGGCGCCTGCGTGCTATTGGTGGCGACCGGCGCGATCGGCTGACCTTCGCTTCCGGTGATTTCCAACCCAAACCACGGCTGGCCCTCGGCATCGTGAAGATCGACATCTCGTCCAGCGAGATTGGTGATGCCGAGCGTGGCAACAACGGGTTCGTAAGCGATGTATTGCAATCGCTTAAACTTCAGCTCGACCTGAATTTGCCCCTGGGCTCTGGCGACAAACACGAATACGCAGGCGACGGTGAGCAGTAGCTTCATGACGCCGTAGAATAACGCAACTCGTCGCATAAAAAAGTGGTCCGTTCCTGCGGGCTTGGATTCGCTCAAGCTCGCCGGCCCGCCGCCTGAGCCAGTTTTTGCTGCTTATGCTGAGCAACATCTTCGATCAATGCCTCGTCCCACGGCATCGTGATTGTCTCAACCGGAGGACGGACAGTACGGTCGTAAGCAAATTCTACAAATTCCCATGCGATTACTTCAAACAACGCTTCGCTGCCGCGCGTCGTTGTCGTTTCCGCATGAACAATCGCTCCATCACGCAAAAAAACGATGCCACTCTGCTTTCCTTTCACGATCTGAACCGCTCCGCCCCGCCGGCTGAGACAACACATTTGCAGTACATCGACAACGTGAAACAAATCCGGCGCGCCCGTGGACGCAGTTTGCGCCCGGGCAATCGCGGCAAGCAAACCTTCCCCGTCGATTGGCTCCGGAAATACTTTTGTGTCGGCAACTTCGAGTCGCTGTGCCGAAGCTGGGTAGGCCGGAAGAAATAATGTCTGCAGCCCGGGAAAGATTTCACTGAGCGCACCGCCCAAAGCCAGGCCGTCAACTCCGTCATCTTCGACCTGGGTCAAGAGGAGAGCGCAGTGTGAGCGGCGCCGGCCCCAGCTGACCGCGGCCGCGTCGCTGCCGACGAGATCGCAATCGTGTGCGGTGTAATCCCGCACCATTTGCACCAGTGGCCCGCCCATCTCAGCGTCGTGGTGCACGATGAGCAATTGCATTACGGCGAAGCAGTGGGAGACGGCGGATAAAGTTTCAACAGCTTGGAGGGCTCGGCCCGCACGGCTTGCAGCTGGTCATGATAATAAACGCGCACGATGTAGCCAAGATACTTCCGCTGCCCGCTTTCCGCACTGGGACCGGGTTTGCTCGCTCGACCTTTCTTTCCTGGATTGACCGACGCCGCAGCCGCAGACAACGCTGCCTCCGATGACAGCACTTTATTTTTGGGACGCAGATAAGTTACCGCCAGTATCTCCGGATTGGTCCCGGCCCAATCGTGATTCGGCGTCAACCATTCGTAAGTGACGTCGGCATCCGTCAGCTTAATGTCTTTGTCGTCAACCGTGTCGTAAAAGAACACCTGAATCTTCACTTTGGTGTGATCAATCACCGTCTTTGATGGTTTTCTTATTCCGATTCGAAGCATCAGATTCGTGTCTGCCTCGGGGTCGGGTGTTTCCATGACGGTGGCTTCTGTGATTCCAAGAGTTGACCCTTCCGAACTTCCACCCGTTGCGGCGGGTGAACTGCCGATATCAAGTCGCGACGGACCGGGCAGACCAGGCCCGGCAACCCCTGGCGTTGGCACCCCCATTTTTAGCCGCTTATCCGCCAGTTCGAACGACGCGCCCGCGGAAGGGCCCATTTCCTGGATCTTACGCCAGGTTTCGTTCGAGCGAACGATGTTCTGCGTCGATTCATAGGTCTTCGCCAATTCCTCCAGAATCTTGGCATTTTTTGGATCCTGTCCTGATGCCTCTTGCAAACGGGCGAGCGCGTTGGCCGTGTCACCTCGATCACGAAGTTCGACAGCTTCATTCAAAAGTTGATCGGACAGGGACGGCGCGGGAGGGGAAGCCTCAGCCGCGGGAGATTCCGCTTTTATGGAAGATGGAGTCGCCGCGGGCGCCGACGGAGTTCTCACCGCGACGATGCTCGCCTGCGCCGGTGCGCCACCGGTGCGCGCTCGGCCAATGTAGTAATAGCCGGTGCTGAAAATTTCTGCCGCGGCAAAGAGAATGACGAGGCCCAGCCCGATTTTGAAACTGTTATCGGATTTTAGCGAAGATGAGAGTGTAAGGATTCGCATGGAGGCCGACGGCACTTCTGTAAACGCGCTTTCGCAAAATTGTCAACCGAGCCGAACCAACGTTGGATCGACAACTAACTATCGGGAAATGTCGGATTGACTTAGAATGTTGAATCCTTCCCCTGTCAGAACCGACGAGGCGCACTCTGTATCGTCCACATGCAGCGCGAGCGCGGCCAGCCCGCGTGGCCGCGTCAGCAATGGATAAGTAAAGTGCACGTTCACCTCAGCCATGAGCAGAGCGGCGAAAAGTTTAGCCAGTTGCGTGGCGACCTCGCGCAGTTCCACCACCACCATTTCGCAAACGCCGAACGGAACTTCGTGCTCACGAAACAGTTGCTCGACGCGCCCGGGATCGCTGACCACGATACGCGCGATGGACGAGTCGGTGGATTCCGAAACGCTTAGCGCCACCACATGGGTTTCATGCGCATTCAACAACTTCACAATCTCGAGCAGCGCGCCCACCTTGTTCGGGAGAAAGACCGAGAATTGTTTGACCAGCGGTCCTTCCATTTTCGAAGTTGTTTGCGGTAAATCGACAGGCATTTC
>DMCG01000039.1:6143-6621 GCA_003445855.1 Spartobacteria bacterium
GCTGTGCCACGACCCATTATCTCATTGTCGATCTTTTCTTTGCAAACCAATATTGACGCTATAGCCGTCGCCCTCTGGGCGACGTAATGCCTTTGGCTTGCTAGCTCTGCGCCGCGCTTCGCGGAGCGAAGCGGCTACAACATCATTGTCATTCAGACTGTTCATTTTGCCGCGCCGCTTTTACATTCGCTCGCCAAGATGGACGAAGAGAATGAGCTGATCGCGCTCCGGCGCAAAAAACTCGACACCCTCCGCGCCCAGGGCGTTGAACCTTTCGGAAAAGCTTTCGCGACCAGCGGCGACATCTCCGAGATCCGCGCGAAATTTAAAGAAGGCGAAATGGTTCGCGCCGCCGGCCGCATCACCGCGCATCGCGACATGGGCCAGAGCCATTTTCTCGATCTTCGCGACGCCACCGGCCGCATTCAAATTTACATTCACGCCAGGGAGGTCGGGGCCGAACTTGTCGATCTTTTTC
>DMCG01000039.1:6928-7674 GCA_003445855.1 Spartobacteria bacterium
ATGCTGGCCAAGTCCCTGCGGCCGCTTCCTGAAAAATGGCACGGGCTGCAGGACATCGAGGCGCGCTATCGGCAGCGTTATCTCGATCTTCTCACCAATGAGCGCTCGCGGGAAAACTTTGAAAAACGCATCGCGATTGTTCGCGAGACCCGGCGCTTTTTTGAGGACCGCGGGTTTCGGGAAGTGGAAACGCCGATTCTGCAAACGATCGCCGGCGGCGCCGCCGCCGAACCGTTTAGCACGCACCACAAAGCGCTCGGTCTCGATCTTTATCTGCGCATTGCGCCGGAGCTTTATTTAAAACGTTTGCTCGTCGGCGGGTTTAACAAGGTTTTCGAGATCAATCGCAACTTCCGGAACGAAGGTATTTCCCGAAAGCACAATCCGGAATTCACCATGCTCGAGGCTTACTGGGCCTATGCCGATTTCGAAAAAATGGCGAACCTGGTCGAAGAGTTGATTTGTCATCTCGCGCAAGTCATCTGCGGCTCGGAGCAAATCGAGCACTGGGATGCCGATGGAAAAATCACGCGCACGATCAACTTGAAGCGACCATGGCGACGCGTCCGCTACCGCGATCTGATCCGTGAAATCGATCCGGCCTGGTTCGAATACCCCAGCGAAAAACGGCGCGAGCGCTGCGCGGAATTGCAGGTCGAGATCAGTCCGCGCATGGCCGATTATGAAGTCACGCAGCAAGTCTTCGAGAAGCTCGTGGAAGAAAAGACGATCGATCCGCTCTTCGT
>DMCG01000148.1:0-566 GCA_003445855.1 Spartobacteria bacterium
CTCGACGGAGTGCTGGCGCTCACGCCCGGCCGGGACCGCGGGCCACTCGTGGAAGCCATTCTCCTGTCCGACAAAATCGTGCCGCTGGAAGAATTTCTCCGGCAGCGCCCGTCATTACTCGATTCGCCGGCGCGCTTGCTTTACCGCGCCTACTCGTTCGCGCTTGTGCAGTTGATTGTCGATGGAACCGATGGGCGTTCAGGGTTGGCGCGCTACATCGACAGTCTATCGCGCGCCTCCAACGATCCGTTCGCCGATTTGAAGGCACAGTTTCCAATGTTGGGCGATGATGTAGAGAAAACCTGGCGATCAAGTGTGGCAGAACTGAACGCCGCGCAGAATTATCAATTACTCACCTTCATTGAAACCGAACGCCGCCTCGACGAACTGTTGCACGTTAAAATTTCAGATGCCGGGCCTTCAACCAAGGCGATTCAGCTGGATGATCTTTGGCAGCGAAAGATTTTACCCACCGAGCGACTGGCGCTCAATCGATTGGGCCAAAATCTGCTCTTGCTCGCAGCGCGCGCGCATCCGGTCATGCGACCGATTGTGCAGGAATATCA
>DMCG01000148.1:945-1352 GCA_003445855.1 Spartobacteria bacterium
GACGATTACATGAACTGGTTCGAAGCGACGCAATCGAAGACCAGGAGCGGGATATTCGCCGATTATCTCAAAGCGGCAGGCGAATGGCGAGCACCAGCGCCACGGCGGCGGGACGCGCTTTCGGTTTATCTCGACGCGCTTGAAGAGCAATTTCAGAACTGAAAGATCGACATGCACGAATCATTGCCTGACACGATCGATTACATTGAGATGCCATCGCGCGATCTCGCGGCAACGAAACGGTTCTTTTCCGCGCTCTTTGGCTGGTCTTTTCAAGATTACGGACCCGACTACGCCGCATTCGATGACGGCCGGACGACTGGCGGCTTTTTCACTTCAGAAAAAACCGCGGGCGTAGACGCGGGCGCGCCGCTCATCGTTTTCTATCATCTCGAATTGGAAAAGAC
>DMCG01000148.1:1629-9535 GCA_003445855.1 Spartobacteria bacterium
GGCGGCCGACGTTTTCATTTTCGCGAACCTGGCGGAAGCGAATTCGCCCTCTGGTCGAACAAATAGCGCCGATTGATTGTCGATCTTGCGAATAGTTGCTCGGGCGGAGGTTGCTGTTTATCATACGCGGCGCGCTACTGTTTACCCAGATGCAAAAGATTGGATTTGCCGAAGCTCTCGATTCGATCGTGGCAAGCGACCCGCGCTATCAGCGTGAGGCGTATGTTTTTTTGCGCGATGCGCTCGATTTCACCACCAAACAGCAGAAGAAGATAAAAGGGGCCGCCGTGCGTCATGTGGCCGGGCCGGAATTGCTGGACGGCGTGCGGCAATACGCGCTTAAGGAATTTGGGCCGATGGTAATTACGGTGTTTGACTCATGGGGCATTCATTCTTGTGAAGACATTGGGCACATGGTTTTCAACCTGATCGGCGCCGGCATTTTCGGGAAAACGGAGGAAGATTCGATGGAGGACTTCAAGAGCGTTTATGATTTTGAAGAGGCTTTTGTGAAACCGTTCGCGCCCGCGAAGCCGATTGCCGTGAAGCCGCCGCCGGGTCTGCCCGCGCCAAAATCGTTATGAGGCGATTCGCGCCGCGTCTGGCGCTTATCGTCGCAATTATGTTTAGCACTGCCAATTTGAAAGCCGCGCCGAGCGACGATTCGGCGGTCATTACATTTCCGCCGAGCTCCGCGCAAAAATGGGTCCTGCCGGACGGTCTGACGGTGATTGTGCAGGAAGATCACAGCGCGCCGGTGGCGAGCGTGCAGGCTTGGTGCGCCACGGGCAGCATCGACGAGGACGAGCGTATCGGCGCGGGCCTGTCGCACATTCTCGAACATATGCTCTTCAAAGGGACGAAGACGCGAACGACCAATGCGATCGCGCAAAAAATTCAGGATGTGGGCGGTTACATCAACGCCTACACCTCATTCGATCGCACCGTTTTCTGGATCGATGTTCCGAAAGATGGCGTTGCCACTGCGTTGGACGTTCTCTCCGATGCGGTGATGAATTCAACTCTGCCGCCCGAGGAATATTTGAAAGAGCAGGAGGTGATTCGTCGTGAGTTCGCGATGAATCTCGACGATCCCGACCGAATGACCGGCCTGCTTCTCTTCGCCACAGCTTACCAGAAACATCCCTACCGGCTGCCGGTCATCGGGCAGATGGAAATTTATAACCAGCTCACCCAGGAGCAGGTGATGCAGTATTACAAGACGCGCTACGTTCCAAACAATCTCACCTTCATCGTGGCGGGAGATGTCGATCCAGAAAAGGTGCATCAGCAGCTGGCCGATTTTTTCAAGGCCTACCCCGAAAAGTCGCTCAAACCGGTTTTCATTCCCGAGGAACCGCCGCAACTGGGCCGGCGCGAAGTGCACAATGAATTTGCCACTGAGCTGACGCGGCTTTCGCTAGCCTGGCACATTCCCGAGATCACGCATCCGGATGTTCCCGCGCTCGATCTGCTCTCGACGATTTTGGGCGATGGGCGCAGCTCGCGTTTGTACCGGCGCGTGCGTGAAGAGGCTGGCCTGGCCTTTGCCGTTTCAGCTTTTTCCTACACACCGGGCGATCCCGGATTGCTCGGCATCGATGCCACGGTCGATCCCAAAAAACGCGAGGCCGCGCAGCAATTGATTTTGCAGATCATCAGTGAAGTGAAGCAAGCCGGCGTCACATCGGAGGAGCTGATGAAGGCAAAAAAAATCTCGCTCAGTCATCATCTTGATGCGCTGGCAACGATGCGCGGCCAGGCCTCCGATATCGGAGGGAATTGGATGCTCACGCGAAATCTGAATTTCAGTCGCGACTATCTCGCTGCCGTCCAGAAAGTGACGCTCGATGATATTCGACGGGTCGCAGGCAAATATCTTGTCGACGCAAACCTCACAGTCGTCTCGCTCAATCCAAAAGGCTCACTGATCGCGAAAGGAGAAGGCGCGAAGCCCATCAGCGCGGGTGAAGTTCAAAAGTTCGAACTTTCCAACGGCTTGCGAATTCTCGTGCGCGAAGACGCGCGCCTGCCGCTGGTTTCGATGACCGCCGTGTTCCGAAGCGGACTGCTCGCTGAGACGCCGCAAACCAACGGCGTTACGCGATTGATGGCCAAGGCGTTGCTCAAAGGAACAAAAACGCGAACGGCGGAGCAGATCGCGAATCAGATCGAAGCTGTCGGCGGTTCGATCGGCAGTGACGCGGGCAATAACAGTTGCAATGTTTCGCTGCACGTCACCAAGCCCGATCTAAAACTGGGTGTTGATTTGCTTTCGGACGTACTGCTGAACGCGACCATGCCGGAAAAAGCGGTGGCGCGCGAAAAAGAAGTTCAGATGGCCGGCCTGAAAGAGGAGGACGAACAGCCTGCGACAGTCGCCCGCAATATTTTGCGCGCCGCGCTCTTCGGCGACCATCCCTATGCGCTGCGCGCGAACGGCTCGCCCGATTCCGTGCAACGTTTGACCCAGAAAGATCTGCTCGATTTTCGCGATCGTTATCTGGTGGCCAAAAACGGCGTCATTTCTGTTTTCGGAGACATCAAGGCCGCGGAAGTGAAGAAAGTTTTAGAGCAGACGCTGAGCGCGATGAAGCCCGGCGCGCTTACCTTAACGGACGCGCATCCAGCAGCGCCCCTGCGCCAAATCACAAATATCGAGAGCCGAAAAGAGAAAGCGCAAGGTGTGATCATGGTCGGCTACCGCGGCGTCGACATTTTTAGCAAAGATCGACATGCGCTTGAGTTGATCGACGAAGCGAGCAGCGATCTCGGCTCGCGCTTTTTCATTCGCATTCGCGAACAGATGGGCCTGGCGTATTATGTCGGCGCGAGTCAGATGCAGGGACTTGTGCCCGGGCTTTTTGCCTTTTATCTCGGCACTGATCCGCAAAAAATCGAGCCGGTAAAAACAGCGCTGCTGGACGAAATCCGGAAACTGGCGAGCGATGGCCTGACGAGTGAAGAGCTGATGCGCGCGAAAAAGAAATTGATCGGCCAGCAGCAGATCGCCAATCAAAGCAACGATTCCTTTGGTTACCAGTGCGCCTTGGATGAGCTTTACGGCCTCGGCTTTAATCATTACAAATCGCTCGAACACGACGTGGAAGCGGTGACGCTTGATGACGTCAAGCGCGCGGCTGGAAAATATTTTCGCGATCAACCGTATGTTTTAGCAACGGTGCGACCGCCAGATGGTTCCGCAGCTGCGAAAGGAAAATAGACATGGCTGGCGAAAAAATGCAGGCTACCCAGAGCGGCGAGCTGTCACAACGCTTCATCGAGTTTGTCATGATGCACGCACAGAATGCCGCGCTTTTTCTCGGGCAGATCCCAAATCCCAAGACCGGCGAGGGTGAAGTGAACCTGGAGCTGGCAAAAATGTTCATCGATCAGCTCGCCATGATTCAGGAAAAAACGCGCGGAAACCTGACCAACGAAGAAACGATTGTGCTGCGCAACGCGCTCGCAAATTTGCAGATGGTATATGTCGATGTTGCACAGAAAGCGCCCAAAGGCGCGCAACCGGCTGCGCCACAGAAAGAGACCGCGCCGGAAAGATCGACATCTACTCCCGAGCAAACGCCGCCAATTACTTCGACCGAATCCGAGTCGAAGAAAAAATTCACGAAAAGTTACGGGTCGTAGTTAGGACGCCGTACTGATTGTCATCCCGAGGTCGCCGCGGCGACCGAGGGACCTCTCAAAAGTTGCTTACGCCCTCCCGTGACCGAAACGCAATCCAAGCTTCGAGTGTGGGATCCTTCACTCCATTCAGGATGACAATGTGAGGAAAATCATCGACCTAAAGATCGTCACCGAACCAGCGGAAGCGGCTGAGGAAGCGGGTTTGCGTTATGTGAACGACGATCAGCCCGGTTACTCACGCAAAGTCAAAGGCGACGACTTCGAATATTTCGATACCGAGGGAAAGCCGGTTCGCGATGAGCAGCGATTGCTGCGCACTGCACGCCTCGCCATTCCGCCGGCGTGGACAGATGTTTGGATTTGTCCCTCACCAAACGGCCACATTCAAGCAACGGGTCGCGATGCGCGTGGCCGCAAACAATATCGCTATCACGATCGCTGGCGTGAAGTGCGCGACGAAAACAAGTACGACCGGATAGTGATTTTCGCCGAGGCTCTGCCGAAAATTCGCAAACGCGTGCGCGAAGATGTGGCCTTGGCCGGTCTTCCGCGGAACAAAATCCTGGCAACGGTGGTGCAATTGCTCGAGCGAACATCCATCCGGGTTGGCAACCAGGAGTACGCGCGTGAAAACAAATCGTTCGGCCTAACGACCATGCAAGATCGACATGTTGACGTGAAAGGCTCGAAACTGCGTTTTCGTTTTCGCGGCAAGAGCGGACGCATGCATGACGTGGAGACGACCGATAAGCGCATCGCGAAGACCATCTTGAAGCTGCAGGACTTGCCCGGGCAGGATCTTTTCCAATATGTCGATGAGAAGGGCGAAGTGTGCGACCTCACTTCGCAGGATGTGAACGATTATCTGCGCGAGATTACGGGCGAAGATTTCACCGCCAAAGACTTTCGCACCTGGGCGGGAACGGTGCTTGGCGGCATCGCGCTCAATGCGATCGGCGCTTTTGAAACGAAGAAGCAGGCGAAAGGGAACGTCAAAGACGCCATCAGCGCGGTCGCAAAAATTCTCGGCAATACTCCGGCGATTTGCCGGAAATGTTATATTCATCCTGCCGTCCTCGAAGCTTATCTCGATGGAAACTCAATCGAAGGTTTGAAACAGAAGACCGACGAGACGCTGGCAGATAACGTTGTCGATCTTCGCTCGAGCGAAACCGCCATCCTGAAATTTTTGCAAGCCCGATTGGCGAAGAAGGCTTCCTAGGCCTCCTGTAGGGGACGCTGTCAGCGTCCCGATTGGGAAGCAAACTGCTTCCCCTACAACTGGCGGAAAAATCCGCCTAGCAAATAATTCCTGGTTCAACGAGAGCCGCTGCGGGGACTTGGGCTCGGGCTCCGATGCGTTTTTGTGCTTTTGCGCACGGTGATGGTTGCTTCGCCAGGGGCGGGTGTGGGCGACGCCGCCGGATATTTTTTAGTGCTCGGCCAGATCAAGCGCCACGGTTGCGCTTTAACCGTCTCGGTAAATTCCTTGATGTTCTCTCCCGCGGGCCCAAGATTGTTGATCATCGATTTCAATTTTTCGGACGATTCACGGAAATTTTGCAAGCTAACCCGGATGTTATCGTTCTTCGTCAATTGATCGCTAATTTGCTCGATGCCGGTGAGCGAATGGGAGAGCGCGCCGTCCGGCGCGGTTAGATCGACAAGGTGTTCGCCAAAAGTCTTGAACTGGCCGAGGGCTTGATTGAGCTCGGAGTTTTCATCGGTGATGTGATTGATATTTTGCGCCGTTTGTTCGAGTTCCTTCATCGTGGAAGTGGCTTCGGCCGCGACCGGTTTGATCACCTCCAGCATTTTCGCCGCCGCTTCGCTAAAATCGGGCGTGCGTTCGCCGGCGAACATTTCGCTGTCGTGCGCTCGCCCGGACGTTTCCGTTCCCTGGGTAATATCGATCGCCATTTCGCCGAGTAATCCCAGTTGCATCAGCCGGGTGTGCGCATCGCGATAGACGAGCGCACTTTTGTCCACTTGCACGTCAACACGCACTTCGAATTTCGGCTTGCCGTCCGCCGGCGTGGGTGTCGCGTTTGGATCGGGTGGATGCAGCGCGTCGGCAGCCTCCTGCGCGCGCCGATCCTCTTCGTTTGAGACCGGCGAATACAATCTCTGGACCTGCCCGATCTTACGACCCGCGAGCATGACCGGCGCGCCCTGTTTAATTCCGGCGGCGTTGTCGAAGTAAATCTTGTAGGTGACGAGCGGCCGGAAAAGACCGGGCGCACCGAGGAGGATAAGAGTGAGCGTAATCACCACGACTGTGCCGACCACGAGAAGGCCGGTCATGATTTCATTTCGTCGCAATTGCATCTTGGCTTCCTTCCAGAATGGGGCCTTCGGTGCTGCCGCTCAAGAATTGAGCGACCACCGGATTGGCCGACTGCTTAAATTTTTCGGGCTCGGCGTCCTCAATGATTTTGCCTTGATAAAGCATAGCCATTCGCGTGCCGATGCGAAATGCGCTGCCCATTTCATGCGTTACGGTGATCGATGTCACCTTCGATTTTTCGCTCAGGCTGATGATCAACTCGTCGATCACGGAAGCGATCACCGGATCGAGACCCGCCACGGGCTCGTCGAAAAGAATCAGCTCGGGCTCCATGACGAGCGCTCGCGCCAGGCTCACCCGCTTTTTCATGCCGCCACTCAGTTCCGAGGGCAGACCGTCCTTTGAATCCTTCATCCCGACAAGCTCCAGCTTTTGATCGACAATTTCGTCGATCTCTTCGCGCGATTTGTCGGTCAACTCTTCCAATGGAAGCGCGACGTTGTCCCGCACGGTGCGTGAGCTGAGCAGCGCCGAGTATTGATAAACCATTCCGATCTTTCGGCGCACCTGCTGCAATTTGCGCCGAGGCAGGCGGGTGATTTCGAACTGCTTGAAGAAAATTGACCCCGAATTCGGCTGCAGAATTCCAAGAATCAGCCGCAGGATCGTGCTCTTGCCGCTGCCGCTTTGTCCCATGATGACAAGACGATCCTGTGGCCGGACGGTAAGCGAGAGTCCGTCGAGCACTTTTTTTTCCTCGAACTGCATTTTGACGTCGCGCAGCTCCGCGATATTTGAATTTCCCGCGCTCATGTTGGGAAAAACACGGTGTAGATAATGTTGTAGACGGTATCGAACCCGATCACGGTCGTAATTGCAGTGACCACGCTTGATGTTGTCGATGTTCCAACACCGGCCGCCCCGCCTTTGACTGTCAACCCGCGATAACAAGCGATCCCGCCGATAAGCAGACCGAACATAAGACTCTTCAATATTCCCGTGATGATGTCGCGGATGAGCAACGCGTCTTTGACGAGATCGAGAAAGTACACGAACGCGATGCTGAAATAAGCCTTGCAGACAAGGCTGCTGGCAAAGATGGCCGCGATGTTCGAGACCGTGGAAAGACATGGCATTAGAAAGAACAGCGCCAGCATGCGCGGCGCGACAAGAAAACGCAGCGGTCCAATTCCCATCGCTTCAATCGCTTCGACTTCCTCGGAGACCTGCATCGTCCCGAGCTCGGCTGTAAACGCGGCGCCGATGCGCGCCGCCAACATGATGCCGGTAAGCAACGGCCCCAGTTCTCGCGTAAAGCCGATGGCGACCAACCCGGGAACCAATCGCTCGGTCCCAAATCGTTGCAGTTGGTACCCGGTCAACAAAGTCATCGTTAGGCCGAGGAAGAACGATACCAGCCCGACCAGCGGCACCGAAGCGACACCGGCGCGCTCGGTATGGCGGAAAAAGCTGACGGCGCGGAAGGGCACGCGTCCGTGCCCCATGCGCTCGAGCGTTTCCTCGAAGGTTTGAACGATGAACCAGAACATGCTGCCCACTTCGCGCAGAAAACTGCGGCCAAGGGCACCGATTCCTTGCACGACCCCCACCGGGTTTGCCGGCAGGGTTTGGCTATTTGTGCGCGTATTCGCCATGGTCACAGCAAGTTGCCCCATCTCACGATGCGGAAAAGAAGAAAATGCGAAACGCGACTTGCTTCAGGTATCAAGATCGACATCTCCCGGGCGGTTTAATCATGGGCGAAAGCTTTCGACATCGAGGAGGCCAGGCGCCTAAACTTCGCGGCGTGAAACCGAGAACGCCCGCTTTCATCGATATTGTGATTCTTCTGTTATTCCTCTTGCTGCGCTCTGCGCGCGTTGTTCCCGCCGGCCACGTGGGAGTTGTCGATCTTTTTGGAAATGTGCGCAGCGAAGCACTGCCATCCGGGCTTCATCTAATCAATCCACT
>DMCG01000148.1:9848-12040 GCA_003445855.1 Spartobacteria bacterium
TTTGCGAAAATATTTGCCATATAAATCCCTTGCCGCAGTTGCGCTGTCGGTCGCAACGGCATTCAATCAGGCGCGGCCTCAGGAAAGCAGTGTGAAAAATCCCGCGACTAACCAACCGATGCAAACCAACCAGAAAAAGTTTGGGCTCGTGATTCACGGTGGCGCGGGGACGATTGAGCGTAGCAAGATGACGCAGGAAGGTGAGCGTGAATATCGCGCTGGCTTGGAACGCGCGCTGGGGGCCGGCTATGAAATCTTAAAGCGCGGCGGCTCAAGCCTCGATGCGACCGAAGCCGCGGTGCGCGTTTTGGAGGACGATCCGCGTTTCAATGCTGGCAAAGGCGCGGTCTTCACCAGCGCCGGCACGAACGAGCTGGACGCGGCCATCATGGACGGTAGGACTCTCGAGGCCGGCGCGGTCGCCGGTTTGAAACACATCAAAAATCCAGTGAGTCTCGCGCGGCTGGTCATGGAAAAATCAGGACACGTCATGATGGATGGCGAAGGCGCCGAAGCTTTCGCGAAGGAAAACGGCATCGAGCTTGTCGATCCAAAATATTTTTTCACGCAGGAGCGCTGGGATGCATTGCAGAAAATCAAGGCCGCGGAAAAAAGTCGCGGCGGCAGCGGTGAAAAGAAATTCATCATTACCGATCAAGATCGACATGGCACGGTGGGGGCGGTCGCGCTTGATCAGCAAGGTAATCTCGCCGCCGCAACATCGACAGGTGGAACGACGAACAAAAGGGCCGGACGAATTGGCGATTCACCCATTATCGGCGGTGGCACTTACGCGAACAATGCGACCTGCGCGGTTTCGGCAACCGGTGATGGCGAATACTTCATTCGCGCGACCGTGGCGCACGACATTTCCGCCTTGATGGAATACCGCGGAATGAAATTGCAGGAGGCCGCGCAAACCGTGCTCGATAAAGTCGCGAAGCTTGGCGGCACCGGCGGACTGATCGCGATCGATGATAAAGGCAATATTGCGCTGCCGTTCAACACCTCCGGCATGTACCGGGGACATGTCGATCTTGATGGCAAATTCGTCGTCGAAATTTACAAATAGAAAAGTAGCGCAAGCTTCCAGTTTGCGTTTTTAACTAGGCGCTCGCCGCGGCGAGCGCCTCTACAACCGTTTCGCCCATGTTGCCCGCATTTTCCGTTGTCATTCCTTGCTTTAACGAAGCCGCGCGCATCGGCGATACGATCCGCGCGACGCTCGATTATCTTTTGCAAACCAGCCCAGGAAGCGAATTGATCGTCGTGAACGACGGATCGACCGACGCAACATCGACAATCACTCGTGAAACGTTAGCCGGCGCGAAAATTGAGACGCGCTTACTTGAAAATTTTCCGAACCGCGGCAAAGGCGCCGCTGTGCGAAAAGGATTGCTCGCCGCGCAAAAACCGATCGGTTTGTTTTTCGATGCCGATTTGTCCACGCCGCTCGAAGAGACGCCCAAAGTGATCGAGCCGATCGCAAATGACGATGTCGATCTTGCATTTGGATCGCGCGCGTTGGATCGCGGCTTGATTGGTGAACATCAACCATGGCGTCGAGAAACCGCCGGTCGGATTTTTAATTTGCTTGCGCGCGTCACGACCGGACTTCCGTTTTGGGACACACAATGCGGCTTCAAAGCTTTTCGTCTCGATGTTTGCCGGCCAATTTTGGAGACCGCGCGAATCGACGGGTTCGCTTTCGATGTCGAGCTTCTCTTGCTCGCGCAGCGCGCTGGTTTGCGCCTGCGCGAGATTCCGGTGCGCTGGAACCATCGTGAAGGCAGCAAAGTTCATTTCATTCACGACAGCTTGCGGATGCTGCGCGAAATCATCGCGCTGCGCACAAATCGCGCGCCGTTGTAGCTGCCGCTGTCCTCAGCGGCAGAGTCGAACAAATCACATGCGGTTCTGCCGCCAGAGACGGCGGCAGCTACAACGGCGTACGCAAAGCTGCGCGCAAATCGACTCATTGTCGATCTTGCGCGCTGCTTGAATTTACTCGGCTGTTATTTCTTAACGATCTCGGCGTTCTCGATCATGGCGATGCCGTCTCTTTCGGCAATTTTTCCCTTTACCGTGATCGTTTTACCCGCGTACTCGGCGAGCTGATCATTCATCGGCTTATGGTCGCCAACGATGAGATACGCTTTGCCTTCGCTCGTGATGCCGACGGGACCGCCGCC
>DMCG01000148.1:12201-12417 GCA_003445855.1 Spartobacteria bacterium
TCGGCGTTCTCGATCATGGCGATGCCGTCTCGCTCGGCAATTTTTCCTTTTACCGTGATCGTTTTGCCCGCGTATTCGGCGAGCTGATCGTTCATCGGTTTATGATCGCCGACGATGAGATACGCCTTGCCTTCACTGGCGATGCCGACGGGACCGCCGCCTTTAATGCACTTGGCCGCGCACGCAGCGTGTTTGTCGCCCATCGCGTTGTGATCG
>DMCG01000053.1:0-1630 GCA_003445855.1 Spartobacteria bacterium
TTTGTGTAAATTTTATTTACACTTGTGTCTACGCCGAAGACATTCGGGGTGCCCCGCTAAGACCCACCGTTTGCCACCAGCCGAGCGGCAGCTCATCCATATTTTCCGTTAATCCAGAGAGAAGGGGCACGTCAATAATCTCGCGCAAAATGTCAGCGTTGGTTGCGCTCGCGACGTTGGTCGCGCCCGGCAGTTCATTCAAAACGATGCCGGCACAGAACAGACCGTGGTCGGCGATGCTGCGTATGGTTAGCGCCGTGTGATTCAGACAACCGAGCCGGTTCTGTGCGACCACCAGTACCGGCAACTTCATCTCCACTGCCAGATCGCTCACAAAGTAATCGGCACGGATTGGCACAAGCCAGCCGCCAACCCCTTCCACGACGACATGCTCGACCCGATCTTGAAGAGCGCGAAGAGCGACCACGATATGTTCGATGTCGATCTTGGCGTTTTCGATATGCGCCGCGGCAAGCGGCGCGACCGGAGTTTTCAACCAGACGGGATTGATCTCGTTGAGTGTGAATCCTTCGCTGCCGGCCGCCAATAAAAGCTCAGCGTCGCGACGATCTCCGCAGCAGATCGGTTTCATGCCGGCACAGCGCACTCCGGAAGCGCGCAGCAAACGCAAAAGCTGGATGACCGTGTGAGTTTTGCCCACTCCGGTGTCGGTTCCAGTAACGAAAAGGCTCAAGCTACTTGTCTTGCCAGGCCAGAGCCAGCCTCTGCTCGCCGCGGCGCGTTTATCGTTTCCATCATCGAGCGGAAAATCTTCGCGCCGTCCGCGCTGCCCAGGCGCTCGTCGCTCGCGCGATCCGGGTGCGGCATTAACCCGAAGACATTCCGCTCGCGATTACAGATACCGGCGATGTTTTCAATCGAACCATTTGGATTCGCTTCGGGAACGATGCGGCCCTGTCGGTCCGAGTAGCGCAGGATCACTTGTCGATGTTGGTTGAGGTCGCGCAACGTCTCCGTGTCCGCGAAGAAACAACCTTCGCCGTGCGCGATGGGTAGTCGTAAGAGCGTTCCTTTCGGACAGCCATGCGTGAACGGTGAATCATCGACTTCAACTCGCGTCACTGCCATTTCGCAAACGAACCGCAGCGAGCGATTGCGCACGAGCGCGCCGGGAAGCAAGCCCGCTTCGCACAGGATCTGGAAACCATTGCAGGTGCCAAGCACCAGCTTGCCGGCACGCGCTTCGGTCACTACCGCGCGCATGATTGGCGAGAACCGCGCGATCGCGCCGCAGCGCAGATAGTCGCCGTAAGCAAATCCGCCCGGCAACACAATCGCGTCAAAATCGCGCAGCGAGGTTTCCTTGTGCCAAACATATTCGGCGCGCAAGCCCTCGATGCTGTTGATGGCAGCGATGCAGTCCTGGTCGCAATTTGAACCAGGAAACTGGATGACGGCGAACTTCATGTCGATCTAACGAGCGATGGCGTAGCGCGCGGCGCGCTGCTCTTCATGATAATCGTTCACCACAAGGCAAGCGTGAATAATTCCTGGAATCCATCCGAGCAAGGTTAAGACGATGCTGAGCAGAAAACTGCCGAGCCGTCCCGTCATCAGCACCGCGACCGGCGGAAGCACAACGCAGAAAAAATATCGCAACGTCTTCATC
>DMCG01000053.1:1954-3039 GCA_003445855.1 Spartobacteria bacterium
AGCAGATCGCGGCAAAGGCCGTGCAAGCGCGACTCAAGATCGACATCTTTTCCATCGACATCGATCTCGAGATATTTCCCGATTCGGACATCGCGCACTTCCGGCATCCCAAGATGACGCATCGCATCGCGCACGGCGGCGCCCTGCGGGTCGAGCACCGCTTTTTTGGGCGTCACAATCACTTTTATTTTCATTCCCGAACACGGTAACGCAACTCGCTATTGGAACAAGATGCAAAGCGTCACAGCGGGACGATTCGCTTTCTTCGTTGACGCTAAAGAAGTCTCCGTAAACTACGCCCGGCCACGCCGGCGGAGTTCAATGTCGATCTTCGCGCGCAGGGGAACTCGCCTTCGGCGGAGAATCCCCGCGCGGGAGATGAAGCGTATCGGCCAGAAGTGTGCCGATGACTCGCTGACTTCTCTGCAATTCGGAAATGGCGGTGCGCAACCCCGAGGTGCGCTCCCGAACAGCGTCTTCCAAAGCGACGCGCTGATTGTCCAGGAGCAAGTGTGTGCGGCGGGTCTCGAGAAGGTTGCGGATTCGCAATAGCACTTCGGTTTGATCAAATGGCTTGACTAAAAAATCGGTGGCGCCGGCACCGAGCGCGCGGCGCTTGGTTTCGTCGCTTACGTCCGCGGTCAACACCACCACCGGCAGAAAGGTTTCAATGCCCTCGCCCGCCCGCAACGATTCCAGGATGGTAAAGCCATCGACATGCGGCATCATCAAATCGAGCAGCACGAGGTCAGGATCAAATGCGGCGCAGACATCGAGCGCGGTTCGCGAATCGACGACCGACTGGATGCGGTGGTAGCCGCTGGTGCGTAACATGTCCTCCAGCAACGCCACGTTAACCGGCTCATCGTCCACGATGAGAATTTTCAAACGACGAAAAAGAGAATCCGAGATCATAAGTCAGTACCATTAGCGGTTGCCGTCTCGCAAAGGTGCGCTTCGACAACCTTGGTGAAGCGATCGACCTCGAGCGGTTTGGTCAGATAATCGTTCGCGCCCCCGGCCATCAGCCGATCGATTTGCGACTTGGTCGCGTCCGCGCTCAGGACGACGACTGGAATGGCCGA
>DMCG01000069.1 GCA_003445855.1 Spartobacteria bacterium
GCGATGCGTGCAGACGTTCGACAAACAATGCGTCTGCACCTGTTCGTCCACGGTCAGCAACAGCGGCTCGTCGAGACAACCCTCGAGCAACGTAAACGGTCGCACGTGACCGGGCGCTTTCATTTGCGCCGCTTCGCCGATAAATTGCCATGAGCGCGCAAAAATTTTCTCTTTCGCGCGCTCGTACCACGCAAGATCGACATATACATCCGCGGGCAACGTCTCGGCGCGGGAAATGTCATCGGTTATTTTAAATTTGGAAACCATGAAGCCAGGAAGAGATTTGACTCGTTCGTCTCCCGACTCTCTCGCCGCTACCCTCGCGGCGCAACCGTCCATGTCGCTGGTCCCACTCGCTCCATTCTCGACTTTGCTCGAAATGACAAAGACTAACTCAACGGCAACCAGTTGCCCGGTTGCGGCGGAGGTTTGGTGTCGTTGAGTGAGAGGTAAGTGTATTCCTGCAAGAGGCGTTCGTAATCGGAGAGAAGTTTCATCGCGTCATTCGGTTTTAAACGGTCGCTCTTGATGGCGGCGTCGACTTGCGTTTTCAAAAGTCGCATCAGCTCGACTTTGTCCCATTGGGTCATAGCGAGAACTTCGCCGATGGTGCTGCCTTCGATCACTTCCTCGATGTACCAGCCGGATTCTTCGTCGGGATCGAGAAAAATATGTACCTCGGTGACGCGTCCGAACAAATTGTGCAGGTCGCCCATGATGTCCTGGTAGGCGCCGACCATGAAGACGCCGAGATAATAAATTTCGCCGGGCACGATGCGATGGAGCGGAAGCGTTTCGCGGACATCTTGCAAGTCGGTGAACTTCGAGACTTTGCCGTCGGAATCGCACGTGATGTCCACGATCACCCCGTTGCGATCGGGCGGAGTGGTGAGGCGATGGATCGGCATGATCGGGAACAATTGGCCGAGCGCCCAATGGTCGAGGAGCGATTGGAACACGGAAAAATTGCAGATGTATTGATCGCCCAACGCGATCTCGAGCTGCTTCACTTCGTCGGGCACGTAACGCAAGCCGCGATGCATGTTCACGATTTGCTGCGCGAGCTGCCAATAAACCGTGTCGATCTTTGCTTTCGATTCGAGATCGAGCAGGCCGAGATCGAATGTCTGCTGCGATTCCTCTTTGATCTGCTGGATGTCATGCAGACTTTCGATGCGATTGCCGCGCTTGAGACGCTGTTTCACGTCGAGAATGTCGCGCACGAGTTTGTGATCCTTCTCGGTCGCTTCGACTTTCAACTTCGGCGCCGTTTTCTCGATGGAACTGAACGCTTCCATGACGAGCACGGAATGATGCGCCACGATGGCGCGCCCGCCTTCGCTCACGATCGCGGGATGCGGGACACCTTCGGAATCGCACACGTCGGCGATGTTCCAAACGACATCGTTGGCATATTCCTGAAGCGAATAATTCGCCGAGCTGTCGAAGTCGCTGCGCGAGCCGTCGTAATCGACACCAAGGCCGCCGCCGACATCGAGATAACCAAGCTCGTGCCCAAGTTTTGCGAGCTTCGCGTAGTAGCGGGCCGCTTCCCGCACCGCGTGCTTGATTGTGGAGATGTCCGGCACCTGCGAGCCGACGTGAAAATGAACAAGCTTGAAGCAATGCGCGAGACCAGCTGCTTTCAGCATCTCGCTCGCCGCGACCAGATTCGTGGTATCAAGACCGAACTTCGCGTTCTCGCCGCCACTCGGCGACCATTTGCCGGAGCCTTTGCTGTAAAGCCGGACGCGAATGCCGATGTACGGCTCGACGCCGACCTCTTTTGAAGTACGAATGGTCTGCTCGAGTTCCTCCAGTTTTTCGACCACGATGACGACCGACTTGCCGAGCTTGCGGCCGAGCAGGGCGATGCGAATGAAGGCGCGATCTTTGTAGCCGTTGCAAATAATGAGGCTCTCCGGGTCTTTATGCATCGCGAGCGCGGCAACGAGTTCGGGTTTGCTGCCGGCTTCGAGCCCGAAATGAAATTGCTGGCCGGCATCGACAATCTCTTCGATCACTTCGCGCAACTGATTGACCTTGATCGGAAAAACCCCGCGGTACTGGTTGCGGTAGCCGAACTCGGTCATGGCGGTTTGAAACGCGCGGTTGACCGACTCGACACGATGGCGCAGCAAATCTTGAAACCGTATCACGAGCGGAAAACCAAGACCGCGCGAGCGCGCCTCGTTGACGACTTCGAGGATGTCGATGGAACCGCCGTTTTCCTGCAGCGGCCGCGCCTCTACATTCCCGGCGCTGTTGATGGTGAAGTAGTCGCCGCCCCACCGGTCGACGTTGTAAGTGGCGATGGCAGACTCAACGTCCCACTCGGTTTTCATTTCGATTCGTGGCGCGGTGGCAGCCGCAAAGCGCATATTCAATCAGCGCGCCAAACATGCAAGCGCAGTTCGGAAAAATTCGCGATATTTTGTAGACGTCGCCCTCTGGGCGATGCGGCTCGAGGGAGATTGGACTGCGCGCGCCGCGCTTCGCAGAGCGAAGCGGCTACAGCAATCCGCCCTGCTTGTTTTTCGTATTCGGTCGGATACCGTTTCGCGGGATGAACAAAACGGTGATTGAGGTGCAGGTGCGCGCGGTCCTGCCCACGAGTGGCGGGTGCGCCGTGTTTCTAGGAAACAACGACAAAGTGTTCATTATTTATGTCGATCAAACGGTCGGCAGCGCGATCACAATGTTCATGCGCGAGATTTCCAAGGAGCGTCCGCTGACCCACGATCTCCTGGGGCATTTGATGACGGCGCTCGGCGCGAAAGTCGAGCGGGTCATTATTAACGATCTCAAGAACGCGACTTACTATGCGCGCGCCATCATCCGGGCCGAAAACGAATTGCAACAGAAAAAAATCATCGAGCTGGATGCGCGGCCAAGCGATTGCATCGCGATGGCGACCCAGCAGAAAGCGCCGATTTACGTGAGCCAGGAAGTGTGGGACGAAGTGGACGACATGAGCGATGTGCTGCGCAAAATGGAGGAGGAAGGGCTCAAGCCCGATCCGGAAACGGAATCAAGCGAGGAAGAATAGATCCTGTCGCGGCGGTCTATGACCGCCGAAAATAATTCGACGCTCACAGAGCGCCGCTACAACATCAGCCCAACAGATCCCCGTAACGTTGGTTCGCTAATTCGAGGCAGCGCTCAAGAATCTCCGACGGCATCTGGAGCTCGAGCGCTTCATCGACAAGCTGCCGGCACTCCGCGATCGTGAGACTTTGCACCGCGCGTTTGACTCGTGGCACGAGCGTCGCGCTCGCGCTCAATTCATCCATCCCGAGGCCGAGCAGAAGCGGAATGAGCGCGATATCGCCCGCCATCTCACCGCACACGCCAACCCAAATGTCATTCGCGTGACCGGCGTCCGCGATCATCTTGAGCAAACGGAGCACGGCGGGATGCGTCGGCGCGTAGAGATGCGCGATTCGCTCGTTCACGCGATCGACTGCAAGCGCATACTGAATCAAATCGTTTGTGCCGATGCTGAAGAAATCTACTTCGCGCGCGAGGATGTCGGCGGAAATCGCGGCACTCGGGATCTCGATCATCGCGCCAACTTCAGTTGCATCGCCGAATGTCGATCCGGTGCGACGCAGTTCTTCCTTGCATTCGTTCAAGATCGACACGGCGCGCCGCAATTCATCCAAACCGGAAATCATCGGGAACATGATTTTCACATTGCCGACCGCACTGGCCCGAAGGATCGCGCGCAATTGGGTTTTAAAGATGTCGGTGTTTTCGAGACAAAAACGGATCGCGCGCCAGCCGAG
>DMCG01000096.1 GCA_003445855.1 Spartobacteria bacterium
ATAGCGATGGCGCAGCGCCTGGAGAGTTTGTGCAATGGCCGTGGGATGATGTCCGAAATCGTCCACCACTTTTACGCCGCGCACCTCGCCGCGCACTTCCTGTCGCCGGGCAATTCCCGAAAAACTTTTCAGCGCATTGTCGATCTTAGCTTTGGGCACATCATAGAAGCGCGCCGCCGTGACCGCCATCGCTGCGTTACGCACGTTGAATTCGCCAATGAGCGAAATTTCGAAATTGTCGTCGCCAAGCTTGAAGCGCGAGCCGGTTGACGAGTAAGCCACGTCGCGAATGCGTTGCGCGCAATTTTCCGAAAAACCGACCTCGATCATCTGCGCGAGACAATCTTTCGCCACCTCCACGCAATTGCGATCGTCGCCGTTGAGCAAGACCATGCCGTTCTGTGGAACGACGTTAAGCAATCGCCGGAAGCTTAGCTTGACCTCTTCCAGATCGTGAAAAATGTCCGCGTGATCGAACTCGATGTTGTTTACGATCAGCAATTCCGGCAGGTAGTGAATGAATTTCGAGCGCTTGTCGAAGAACGCGCTGTCGTATTCGTCGCCTTCGATCACGAAATATTTTGAACGGTTGAGTCGCGCGCCTTGTGCGAGATTTTTCGAGAGTCCGCCGACGAGATAACCGGGCTTGTGTCCGGCTTTTTCCATGATCCAGGCGAGCAACGCCGTGGTCGTCGTTTTGCCATGCGTGCCGGTGACAACGAGATTGTGACGGCCGCGCAGGAAATAATTTTTTAAAACTTCCGGCAGCGAGAGATAAAAAAGTCTCCGGTTCAGGACCGCTTCTACCTCCGGGTTGCCGCGCTTGATCGCGTTGCCGACCACGACAATATCGACATCGGCCGGAATATTTTCGGCGCGATAGCCTTCCTTGAGTGCGATTCCTTTCTTTTCGAGAAAGATCGACATCGGCGGATAAATGTTTTCGTCGGACCCGGTCACGCTGAAGCCGCGCTCGCGCAATTCCGCCGCCACCGAGCCCATCGCCGTCCCGCAGATGCCAAGAAAATGAAAATGCCGCGGTTCGCTTGTCACGCGGAATTCTTTACGCCGGGTCGGTGACTTTGGCTACTAAGAGCTAATCATCCGCAGATTTACGCAGACATCATGCAACCTGGAAAGATCGACATCCTCCGGTTCCGGCAACTTCGTCACACCCGGGCGCACGATTATAGCGAAGGTGAAGAGAATCCCGATGAGACGAAATCGATGGCGAAGCCATTCCTTCATAATCGATGGAATCTCTAGAACCCGTCTCACAAATGCGAATCCGTTGTAGCGCAGAGCGCGTCCCACCCGCCTTCGCGAGGCTCCGGCGAGGCAGGCAGGGACGCGGCTACAGGATTTATGAGATGGATTATAGCGAAAGATAACACCTGTGCGCGCGATTGCTCACACGGTGACTTTCTTTTCACAAGATGGGATGCCCGGTCCGCCGGATATCCCTTGCATCACGATCTGCCTTGAAGCGACCAGCTGCATTCATTCGACTAAAGTTTCTCCAATTACTCGTCCTCATCGAAGCTGGAATCGTTATCTTCCCGCCGGGACCGACAACAGCCCCCTCGAGCAGAGCAAGCAACTGCTCTGTGCTGCTGACGTTGATTACGGTGCTGGTTGTCTTCCCGCTGGTGCCGCTGGTGGTGGACAGAGTTGGAGACTTAACAGTTGTGCTCGACGTGCCGCTGGTCGTGACAGTAGCGGGCGAAGACGGACCGAACGGAGGCGCGCTGCTTAGCGGTTGAGGATTGTTCACGAGGCCGCTAAACTTGCCGGTGGTCGAGCTGTTGCCGCCGGAGCCGGTGTAATTGGCGTTGTTGGTATAAACATCGGCCGGAGTTGAGCCGCCGATGGTGACCGTGACATTGTTGAAAATCGTGACCGAATTAGCCGCAAGAATCTTCGCACCGGCTCCGCCAAGCGTGACGTCCGCTTTGAAGTTGATCGTTCCGCTGCTACCCCCCGCGTAAAGTTCCAACGTCGTATCAGCCGAGAGCGCGCCGCCGCCGATATTGAGCACACCGTTTGTGCCGAGCGCGCCAACTTGGAGCACATTTGCGTGAACGCTGGCATTATTGAATGTAATGGTTCCGTTACCGTCCATGAAGGCGAAGAACGTCCCGCCGACATCATAATTGCCGCCATTGAAATTGATCGCCGCGCCCTTCGCGACTCCGTCGCTGCCAAAAATCTCAAAAGTGGCATCGCTGGTGACGGTGGCGGTGCCGGCAACGTTCAAGTTGATGGTAGCGTTCCCGCCGATGGCCCCGCCCGTGTTAACGATGTCAGCGAAGAAAGAGCCCGTCGAAATGTTGGCCGCGTTCACATTGATCGTCGCATCGGACCCGATCCTTCCATTCCTATTCGAGATTAGAAAAAACGCTTCTCCTTGAATTGCGAGATTTCCGGTCACGTCAAAGGTAAGCGTCCCGCCGTTGTCGATGCTACCGCTGTCGTTTAGAAGTTCGACCAGCAGGTTATTGGTCTCGACGTTTCCGCCGACAGTCGCGGAGATGTTCGCTCCATCAACAACTTCGTTGATGTTATTGTTAATGAAAAGGCGGGTGTCGCCGCCCTGATCGGTCATCAGGTTGCCCCCTACGGTTAACGTTAAATTCGCGCCGGCCGCAACCACTTCATGAACCGGAGTAATTATTTCTAAATCGATTCCGCCGGAATTACCCGCGTTGTGCGCTATCAGATTGTTCCCAACACGAAGCGTCACATTCTCACCTGAGCCATGCGGAAACTGCACCGCGAATTCGGCCCCGAGAAAAATATCCCCTGCGCTCAAACTGCCGCCGACATCGACGTCGATGTTGCCGCCTTCGCCTGATTCCGCCGTCGTCGTTGTCTCTAACGAAAGCGATCCGCCAACGGTAAAATTTCCGCCGGCCAGAACCATGATATTGCCGCCGCTCGACAAGTTACTCATATCAGTGAAGACCGACAGGTCGCCGCCGACAGAGAGATCATTACCGGCGTTTAGCGTAACATTGAGGCCCGAGGGTTGGCCGCCGAATTTCCGATCGATCTCCAAGCCATGGGTGATCGAGATGTCGTTGCCCGCAATGATATTAACGTCGCCACTGGAATTGGTGGCAGTCGCGCTCATAACGCCGCCATCGAGGGTAATCGAGTCGCCGGCAAAAAGTTTGATTTTTTCCGCGGTGAGCGTGGCATCGACTGAACTCACGTCGATATTGCCTTCGGCAAACAACGCGAGGTGAATCGTGGCCGAAATCGGAGAGGCGAGTGTTAAATTGGAACCGGCGCCGCGAGCGTAAAAGATGAGGTCATGAAGGCCGGAGAAGGAAATCTCGGGTCCTAAATTGATCGACCCGTCTTGCGTCGCCAGCAGCAGCGCACTGATTCCCGCAAACGTCAGCGTACCGCCAGGACCACCGGAGGTAATCCCGTTGACGCCGATCAGAGCGAGATTGATCTGGCCGTTTTTCGTCAAGACCGTCGGGTTGCCGGTCAATTCCAATGATGTGAACTTGAAGACGGCGCCCGAGAGGGCGACATTTTCCGTATCCACTCCAATCGCGGTGTCGAAGGCCGAAGTTGACCCAAAGATAAACGCGGACAAGGGGCCATCGATTGATGTGCCGCGCCAGATTTTTCCGAAATCGGTTACGCCATTAGTGGTGATGGTCGGATCGGTAGTGATGACCGTGCCGCTAGTGATGACATAAGGAACGGGCGAACTGATTACTGACGGCGCCCCAAATTCGCTCGGAATCGCGGTCTCGATCGCCGCGGCCGCTTGGGAGATGACATCGACGATCCTCGTCAGATCGAGAGGATTCTGCGTAGTGGTGTCAACGAACCCGCCGGCCAGTTGCTTTTGTTCTTCCAACACGATCAAATCCAAACTGGCAAGCGGCTTGTCGAACCCGGTGAAAAAGAGCGAGGTCTTTATTAATTGGCCAATGTCAAAATCCACCACTTTCGAAAAGCTCTTGCCGTCTGTGGTGACCATTTTCCCGGGACCCAGCTCCACGGATTGGCCGTTGGCCAGATAAAGATGGAACGTCCCTTCCAGACAAAGCCACTTGCTGAAGGGGAGAGGGCTGCTGGTGGTGGCGGGATGAAATTCGCCGATGCCAGTCGTGCCGGTAATTGCGGCGGTGACCGCAGAAGTTTTGATTGTCGCCCCACCGGAGCCTTTCGGCACCTGAAAAAGAATCGCACCATCGGTAAGAGTCATCTCGCGCGTGCCTTCGTTGAAACTGAAGATCGTGTTCGCGCCGAGGCGGGTGATGGTTAGATCGGTGAAAGTCAATTCGCTGCGCGACTGCGTGCCGGTCCGCACCGCGGTGCCATGGCGGACAGGATCGTTGACCGCGGCCGGGCGCGGCGCCGCTTGTTGCGGCAGCAGTTTAACGTCACTCACTACTTGGGTGACGCG
>DMCG01000248.1:0-1479 GCA_003445855.1 Spartobacteria bacterium
GGAGATTAAACGCGCGAGCGTCGCGTCGCCCAGAGGGCGACGGCTACAGTGCAAAACAGCCGCTCAATCCCTCCACGCTTTCCAGCGTTTCCGGATCGGCTTTGTATAACGGTGGACGTCGATGTTTCTTACGCGGTCGACGCCTTCCTTCATCGCTTCGGCCGAATCTTCGTACTTCTCCTTCACCGATTTGAAGAACGGCCAGAGAAAAGGCAATGAAAGAAAGCTCCAGTGCATGCTTCCAAGCGAAGGCTTTACCTTGATTTCCTTCTCGTCCGCCCTTGAGGCATAACGGATTGCCAATCCGATGGCGAGACCGACGGCGAGCGCGCCGAGAATGGTGGGCACCGGGTTCTCGCGCAGGAAAAATTCCGTGCGCTCTCGAGCATTACCTGCTTTTTCTTTCGTCTGTTCCCAGGTATCGCCTGCCGCAGCCGAAACTTTGCGAGCCGTTTGCCGCAAACGCCGCGTCGCACCGGATCCAATCTCCTCTTCGCCGGATGGCAGCGAGGTAGAAAGAGGTTCATCTTCGACAAAATCGTCGCTGTTTGGATTGATCATACAATCGATTCGTAACTGAACCGGCTTCTGCGTTTCTCGGGGTGTTCTTCACGTCGGCCGCGGCGTCTAATCGCGAAACAATATTTAAGCAGAAGAGCGAAAGGGGCAACGATGAAAGAAAAACCGGACAAAGATGCGGCGAAAAATGTCGATCCACTAACTGGAGAGCCTGGAGCTCATCCCGTCGGAGCGGGTGTGGGTGCGGCCGGTGGCGGTGTTGCCGGAGCGGCCATTGGCGGAGGACGATCTCGCGCTTGATTATGAGCGCAATCGCGCGGAGTCGCCCCTTGCCGTGGGACCCCGGGCGCGACATGCCACACGGGCCGCCTGGATGAAAGTGAGCGGCGCCGTAGCGCCGCGCGACACGGAGCGGGGAATTTGAAGCGGCTTTTAGTTCCGCAGTCAGGGCGCGATCAGGCTGCGGTACACTTCGCGAATGTCTTCGCTCCAAAGCGCAAAGATCAAATTGTCGATCTTATCGTTATTCGCCAGGAATTCTCGGGTTGTTGCGACGGCGATCTTTGCCGCGTTCAGGATCGGAAAGCGATACGCGCCGCAACTGATCGCGGGAAACGCGATCGTCCTAATTTTGTTTTCAACTGCGATCTGGAGCGAGTTGCGATAACAATTCGCGAGGATTTCCGCTTCGCCGCGACCACCTCCCATCCAGAACGGGCCGACGGTGTGGATGACAAAACGCGCAGACAAATTGTATCCGCGAGTGAGTTTCGCTTCGCCGGGCTGGCAACCGCCAAGTGTTTGACATTCCGCAAGAAGCTCCGGTCCCGCAGCGCGATGAATTGCACCGTCAACTCCGCCGCCGCCCAGCAAGGTCGTGTTGGCCGCGTTGACAATTGCGTCGACATCGAGCCTGGTGATGTCGCCGTGGACGATGTCGATCTTCGCATTCGAAATTTT
>DMCG01000248.1:1808-2885 GCA_003445855.1 Spartobacteria bacterium
ATACGTGAATCACGTATAGCATAACTCACTACGTTAAAAGAAACGGCGGCTGCGATACGGCCGGGTAGTTCTTTGTTCGAATGTGTCCATTCAATTTGCCCGTCGCTTTACGGCGCGAGCCGCTCGATCAACCAGGAACCGTCCGCGCGCCGCGTGTAACGAAATCGATCGTGCAGACGGTCCGGACGGCCCTGCCAAAATTCCATCGTTTGCGGCGTCAGCCGATACCCGCCCCAATGCGGTGGCAGTGGGATCGGTTTGCCGGCGAAACGCTCGGTCATTTCCGCCATGCGCGCGTCAAGCACGCGGCGCGCATCAAGCACTTCGGTTTGGCGCGAGGCCCAGGCGCCGAGCTGGCTACCAATCGGGCGCAAATGAAAATAACGCTCCGATTCTTCACGCGAAGTTTTTTCCACTTCGCCCTTGATACGGATTTGCCGATCCAGTTCGATCCAATAAAAAGCGAGCGCGGCGTACGGGTTTGCTTGGAGCTGCTGCCCCTTTTCACTTTGATAATTCGTGAAGAAGACAAAGCCGTCCTGGTCGAAGCCTTTTAATAACACGACGCGCACCGACGGCCTCGCATCCGGCCCGGCGGTGGCGAGACTCATGGCATTGACGTCGCGAATACCAGCTTCGATCGCGGCGGTGAACCAGTTTGAGAATTGTTTAATTGGATCAGGATCGAGCTCGCGACGGCGCAGACCATGCGCAGCATGCTCATAACGCGAAGCGGCAGGATCATGCGGCGTCTCCAACATGTGCCGCACAATATTCGCGAGATCGAAATTGTCGATCTTACGATCGTCAGGCGGCGTAGGCGCGAATCCGATCCGCTCCATCCGCGCCCAATGACGAGAGCGCGGACATTTCCCAGCCGATAATGTTGTGACCACCCGTTTCTTGCGGCCTTTTTTTGAACTTACCGCAGAGCGTGAGATGCGCGAACTAACACGGCGATCAGCCGAGCCGAACCCTGTCTTCCAACTCACGTTGCATCGCCCGGTCCGCTTCGCCGTCGTCTTGATAGCCCCAAACCACCAGTTCGAGCACCGCGCCAATTTCGGGTCGAGCTTT
>DMCG01000248.1:3207-7873 GCA_003445855.1 Spartobacteria bacterium
GAGCTGGCAGCCCAGTAACAGTAAAAGACGTGCAGCGGAGCGCCGCGGTCATCAAAACGATAGGCGTGAATGTGCAGATCGACGCCGTTCACGGTGAGCAACCGGCTGCCATTATCGCGGCTCATCGTCATTCCGGTAGCCGGCAGACAAATATCCGGCCGATGAATTTTCACAGCGAGCCCGGCGGTGCGTCCCGGCAACCAGCGAAAGAAATACATCATCCAGAAGTGGCCGTCGGATGCTTTCCAGGTTCCGGCGCTGCCTTCGTTGTAGCGGAGCAAGCTTTTCACTTCGGGCGCAATTGCCATCGACTTGTAGGCGCTTTCGGAAGTGGGCCAGCGCACTTCCCAACGCGAGTTTACGATCGAGGATTGATGAAGGCGGTAGCAAAACTGAACTCCGGTTTCGGCGAGAAACATCCAAAGCGTGAGCGAGACGAGCAATGGCCAGGAAAAACGCAGCGGCGCGAATTTATTGCCGATGTACGGGGGTTCTGCCGCTGGCTGCGAACGGCGCCGCATCATTAAACTGAGCAACCAAAGTCCAAACAGACAGACGAGCAGGATGGTTAGGCCGGCGGGATCATGCCACGATTCGATGGCATTTATGCCACGCTTCGCGCCCAGCCAGACCAAAAGCGCGGTGCGGACGAGATTACAAAAGAAGGCGAGCAGTGCACCCGCGATCACGAGGAGAATGCGCCGCGCGATGGTAAAAGAATAAAGTTCGCCGAGAAAAAGTGAGATCATCAATGTGGCCTGAAACGAGCGCACTCCACTGCACGCTTCTTCAATTCCAATAAAGCCAGAGCCGACTTCGATGACGTTGCCGTGCTGAAGCGCGGGAACGCCCGCGATGTTCAGCAGCGAAACGTTAATCGCGCTCACCGCGCGCATGAGATCTTGAATGACGATTTGCTCGAAATGGGACGGCCACGGAACAGCCACGAGAAAGAACACGATCGGAAATCCGAAGTAGCGCAGCCACGCCCGCCCGCCCACGAGAAACAAATAGGAGATTGACGCAACGACGGCGCTAAGCGCGAGCGCCCAGCTCAACAGACGCCAATCAGGATTTGCCTCAGCGACAAATCGAATCGGAAATAAAAGCAGCGCACAAAAAACCATGGACGCGATCGGCCACGCGCGCGCATGTGGGAGTGCTGATAATGGACGCTGCGGCCAGCGCTGCCAAATTAAGTAAAGGGAGAGAAAAGGGACGGTCCAGCCATAGCCGTACTGCGGATTGAGCGACCATTCGGGTCTCAGTTGGTTGATCACTTCCGCCCAAAGAAGTGCGAAAAAGAGGCAGACAATCGCGGAGGGCCAAACGCTGATTTTGGAAATTGTCGATGTAACAAAACCAAAGGACGCGGCCGCGGTTTTCATTTCCGCCATAGCGTAGCGGACTCCGAGCAAGTTGCGAGCCTCCCCAAATGACCGGCTGTCACGCGATTGGCTTTTTGAAAAAGTCGAGCCTATCGTTTGGAATCTTTGGAAGAACTCGTCGAAAGAACACAGCGAACTTTCATTAAACTGTCGCTCGGAATCCTCGGTGGGATCCTATTGCTAATCCTGCTTACCTGGGGTGGCTGCCATGCCTACCAGGGATGGGAAGAAGGACATCAGGTCCGGCGCGCGGTCGCTTTTCTGCGCGACGGTAACTTCAAATCGGCTGCTTTGAGCGCGCGCAGGGCCTTGCAACTCAACTCGAATAGCACCGGCGCGATGCGAATCATGGCGCAACTTGCCGAAAAATCTCGCGACCGGGCGGCGCTGGATTGGAGGCGCAAGATCGTGGAATTAGAGCCTAATTCCAGGCCAGAAGCCTTGGCCCTGGCGAACTGCGCATTGCAGTTTGGCGACATTCGCACTGCCGAAAAAAGTCTCACGCGGATTGATGACAGTGGAAAACAGACAGCCGCTTTTCACGCGGCGGCGGCCCGTTTGGCCAGTGCCCGGAAAAACTCGGCCGAAGCGAAGAATGAATTCGGCAAAGCGCTACGACTGGCCCCAAACGATGAGTCTTATCAGATGGAGTATGCTCTCGCTTGCCTGGAGCAGCCTGTTGCAACGGAACGCGAAGAGGGCTTGCGAATCCTGGAAAAATTGCGTGGTTCACCCGCCCAGCGGAGTGCCGCCACGCGTTCGCTGTTTCTCGATGGCGTGGCTCATCGTCACGATCCGCAAGAATTACGCTCCCTGGCCAGGGACCTTCAGAGCTACCCGGAAGCTTTGTTCACGGATCGATTGCTTTATCTCGATGTTCTCCGCCGACTACGCGACTCCGAATACGCAATTTATCTCACCAACATCGAAAAGGATGCGTCCTCAAAACCGGCGAACCTCGCCGCTTTGCTTTCCTGGATGAGCGCAAACGACCTGAGTCTGATCGCGATCGATTTTGCAAAGCCGCTTCCCGCGAAAATATTGAATGAATGGCCGGTGCCGTGGGCGATGGCCGAGGCTTACGCGAAAATCAGCGATTGGACGGCCTTGGAAAAGCTGACCACAAACGCCAACTGGGACCAATTTGATTTCCTTCGGCGCGCCTTCCTGACCCGCGCGCTACGGTCAGAGAGCAACGCCGTGGCCACCGGGCGTGAGTGGGCAGAAGCGGTGAAAAGCGCTTCGGCCCAATCTCAATCTTTGCTCTTGCTGACGCGTATCATTTACGACTGGGGATGGAAAAGTGAAAGCATCGATCTGCTTTGGCAGCTTGCGAAATACCCCGAGGTGCAATTCGAAGCACTACATACGCTGTATCTGCATTATGCCAAGGCACACGATACCCAAGGATTACACCGGGTGCTTTCACGGCTAAATGAGATCGACCCGGGAGATCTAAAAGTACAGAACAATCTCGCACAGATTTCATTCCTTCTTAATGTCGATCCAGAACGGGCCCGCAAACGGGTGAGCAATCTCTATGGCAAAGAGCCTTCGAATGCCGCATACGTCTCCACATATGCGTTTTCCCTCTACGCCAATGGGGACGTGAAAGGCGCTTTAAGCGTCATGACTACACTTCGCGAGGATCAACTTCAGGAACCGCCACTGGCCGCATACTACGGAATTTTCCTGGCCGCGAGCGGCGAAAAGATGAAAGCGCGCGAATACCTCGAGCGCGGAAAACAAGCAGACCTTCTGCCCGAAGAAAAGGCTTTGGTCGATAAAGCGCTGGCGAACCTGAATCCACGAGGCCAGCGGGAGTAAGGCCCCCTGGGCCAGCGACCGGGCAGATGTCGATCCAACCGTTTGGCTTGGGAGAGCGTCGGATAGGTCCGACATGGCACCCAAACTGCTTATAATTCCCATAATTACCAATTATGGCTCTGCCCACCCGCAAACGGGTCAATCCGGTTTATACAAAACCCGAGCGTGCTTTCACTCTCGTCGAAGTGATGGTTGCGGCGATGCTCGCCGCTATCTTTTTCGCATCGATCTTCGAGCTAAATGCGCTGTGTCTTCGATACATGGACGCCAGCAAGGAGTCACTGGCTGCTCTGCAAAGCGTTCAGGATCGCGCCGAGGTCTTGCGCAATCTCGCCTTCTCTGATCTGACAACTACTTCGTTTGTCCGGGATAACGTCATGCCCGCCAACTACACGCCCGACAAGACCCCGACACTTTTCTCAAAGAAGGCTACCGAGGTAGTCAAGATCAAGCAATACCCAACGGCCAACGGAGTGACCCAGTTCAGGCGCTTGCCGAACGGCACCGTCACCACGGATTCTGTGGCGACGAATCTCGCGCTGGCGCAGTTGGTGGAAGTGGACGTCTCGCTTTCCTGGACCATGACCCTGGGCGGTCGCGCCCGAAGTGAACAGACAAGCAGCATTGTCTCGAATGGAACGAAGAAATGAGACTTGGAATTCCGGCAAAAACTCACGCCTTCACTCTCATAGAAATGATGGTCGCGATCGCGATTGCCTCGGCCATTCTTGGCGTCACACTGACCTCGTCAATTGCTTTACAAAAAAGTTTTAATTCGACTGACAACTATCTTGCGACGCACATGCAGCAGATCCGCATTGTGGATTTCCTCGCTCGAGATGTGAGACGCGGATTGAGCGTCATATCGTCAGTCGATCAGCAAACGGTCGTGGTGCAGATTCCAAAGTATATCATTCAAGCTGGAGACTCGGACGCGAATGCGCTCCAAGAATGGAAAGCAGCGGGGAAAGTCTGGATCAAGGCATCGAACATCGGAACTCCGCGCTCACCAACCCAAGCGATCGTGAATAGGGATTATAACATAAACTACGTGCCGCCAACTGGTTTTCCATCTGGCGCCATGACCAGCTCCGTTAAGTATACAGTCAACGGCTCTTCGATTGAGCGCTGGGAGGACTTTGGGACGGGCATCCTGGTTAAAACGACGATTGCCTCAAGCACTGACAACCTAATTCCGCTGACGCTCGACACCGAATTAGCCAACACCGAGTACACCACCACGTCCATTACCTTCAAGCCGATCTCCGTGGCGGACCGAAGCGGAACAATTGTTTACTCGACTGCTTACCTGAGAAATCGGCGACGCCCCCCCCTATAGAAGCCTAAGAGAAACCAGGCAAACCAAAAAAACAGCCATGCAAACCAAAAGAAACATCAAAGAAATCGGTAACGTTTTGCTCTGTGTGCTCGGCGCGATTTTGATCGTGTCG
>DMCG01000112.1 GCA_003445855.1 Spartobacteria bacterium
AAACATTCCAATCGCGGCTCCGAACATCACGAGCGTCGTAACTCCGACAACCAGCCTCCCCAACAGGGAACTCGGTTGGTGCATCATAATTTTCCGATCACACGCAACGATCAAAATACCGACCAGCAAAAATGGAGCGAGAAGACCATTGACGACCGCCGTCCAAAACAGAGCTTTGACGGGGTTAACATGCGCGAAATCAAGCGCGATTCCGATAACCGTTGAAAGTATTATCACGCCGTAAAATGCGCGTGCGGCTTTGAACTTTTGATCAAGTCCGTGACGCCAGTGAAACGTTTCCGCAAACGCGTACGCCGCTGATCCGGTAAGGGTCGGAATCGCGAGCAAACCGACCCCAATAATCCCAAGAGTGAAAACCGTTGCCGCGAAAGTGCCCGCTAATGGTTTGAGCGCTTCAGCGGCCTGCCGCGAAGTTTCAATGCTAGTAACGCCATGTGTGTGCAGCGTAAGCGCGGTGGTCAAAATGATAAAATACATCACGAGATTGGAAAAGAATGTGCCTACACCAACGTCGAGCTTACGATCTTTGATCTCCCTGCTCGTTGCACCCTGCCGTCGAACACGCATCCGCCGACCCATAGCTTTCTCTTCTTCGACTTCCTGCGAAGCTTGCCAGAAAAACAGATATGGACTGATGGTGGTTCCCAGGATGGCTACCAAAGTTGCCCAAGCTTCGTGGCCTTTCGGCCATGTAGGTAGGAATGTGTCGCGTAAGATAGTAGTCCAGTCGGGACGGACGACGATGGCAGTCAGCACGTACGCGAACAAACTCAACGCGAGCCATTTCAATACGTTCGCGATTTGATGATAACGAAACCAGATCGTTGCAAAGGCGATCGCGATTCCGAAGAACACGACAAAAAAATGAGAATTAAGGCCCGTAAGCATTTGCGCCGCGTCGGCCATTCCAGATAGATCTGCTCCCACGTTGATCGTATTAGCGATCAACAACGCCAAAGCTGCGATTGCGATCAGACGCCTCGGGAACTTGGCGCGAAGCGCTCCCGCAAGGCCGTTTCCTGTCACTAATCCGATCCGAGCGCACATCATCTGAACCGCAGCCATCAGGGGCCATGTGATAAATGCAGTCCACAAAAGAGAAGTACCTAGCTGCGCCCCAGCGATAGAATATGTTGCGATCCCGGACGGGTCGTCATCGGCCGCCCCTGTGATCAAACCCGGCCCAAGGACCGAGAAAAATCGCCTGATGAAATTTTTTCTTCGCCCAGATCCGTCAGCCCCTTGCATTAGTCAGACCTAACGGAATGAGCGGGGTCGGGCAACGAAAAGCGTGGGCGTTTTGTTATACTTCCGTGCTTTGATCGCCATGATGTTGCTGAGCTCGAGTATGTCGTCGTCGTGCTGGTTGCAGACGCGCGCGTCACAGCTTCTTCATGCGTAGTTGTCGTCGTAGTCGGAGTTCTCGCCAAATTGGACGGAGAAAAGGGACATGCACTGCGTGTCCCTTCTTCTTTCTTTTCGTAGCGCAGACCTCCGGTTTGCGACTCCTGATTCCCAATGCATCGTTTTGGGGACTTATTCATATCGAATCATTGGACCAACCAAAGGGGTGAACGAAAATGCGGAGGACACTAAAAAGAACGAAGAGCAAGAAGCAGCAGGGCAGAGTGCGGGATTTGAAGCCCATGAAGGAGGTGAAGGGTAGTGGCAAGATTGAGCACGCCGTCGAGCGTCACGGGACCGCCGTCACCGAAGATGCGAAAGAACTCAAAAAGCTTCGGGAAGAGATCGAGCAAATTAAGTCCGACATCGCGCACATCTTGGAGGCGTTAGAAACTCTACAGATGTGGGTGCCAATGTCGCGAGCTGAGATACCGCAGTACGCGTGGGCGTATAGGAAATTTGTAGACATTACGACTCGCTTACGGCAAAAGGCCCGTTCCAGGTAGCGCAGGGTCTTTGTTCTCGACTAACGGATTCGAGTCGTCGTACTCTACGCGACCTGAGCGTCGGCAAACCCACGATACGAAAACTATGAACTACAACATCGCAACAATCCTCGCCGTCATCGCGATCATCTTCGTCCTGCTCACTTACATCACCAGCGCGCCGCTCGTGCCGGTCGCAGTCATCCTGCTCGCGCTGGCGATTATTTTCGGGGGACGCGGAAGCGGAAGTTTGAGAAACAGCTAAAAAATAGCGAACTTTTCCGGCGACCGGGCTGAAAGGCCCGATTCGGCGTCTTCCTGAACGTCCTTGCAAATAATCCGGTAGGTTCGCTATTTCTCCAATTCGGTGCAACAAGTCGTTCTCTTCCTGTTGAAGCTGTTGTAAGCGCGCGCGCGCGCCGGCCTGATCGGAAAAAACTCAACGCCCTATACGCCGAACGGGCGCCACGATTTCATGCACAACAAAGTTCTCGTGATCGACGACAGCGTGATCGCCGGCTCCTATAACTTCTCGCGCAGTGCCCAATTCAAGGCCGAGAATATTCTCTTCATCGAAAGCGCGCCGCTCGCCGACGCATACAGCGCTTACATCGATCACCTGAAACGGAAATACGCGCCCTGACTTAACCCTATATTGATAAGCGCAATAAGCTCGCGAACTGCGTTTTTACTTAGGAAGGGTTGAAATCACCTGGGAGATGTAGCAATGCCTGAAGAGAAAGTAAAACAAACTGGGTCTGAATTGGAAAGCAACAGACCTCGCGCCCGTCAAGCGGCCCGAGGATTTAAAATCCGCGGCAGGCGCACTCGCGGGAGAATACCGCGCGGCAAGGCCGAGCAAGCGTGGGATGATGCGAAGGATCGCGTCAGGACAGTCCAGAAAGATGCGGAGCAATACGTGCGCAAAAACCCGACGAAGGCGGTATTCACGGCGTTCGGAATCGGTTTTGTCTTGGGCCTCATCTTTCGGCGTTAATCGCACACCACAACGCGACTTGCGCAGCCTGGCGGCTGCTGCTCGCCAGCGGTGTAGCCGGTCGTGTCCATCCCAACAGCCGCAATTGCATCTCTTGGGTGTGCTCGATACATTATTTTCTTCGGGCCGCTCGAAGATACGCCCAGCGCCGCGCAGTAGAAAGCCGGCCACGAAGACCGATACAATCGTGCCCGCGAATGAATGTGCGACAAGCCATGTATAAAGCTGCGGAACGATGACAAGAATGAGCATCAACACGACTGCGATCTTACTCCGCCGAAAAATGCCGAATGCGAGAATGCCGGAAATACTGGCGACGACGGCTTCGATATGGAGCGTCGGTCGCGGCGTCTGCACAAGTTCCTTAGTGCGCCCAAAATAAGTGTTCGCCCCCCTTAACATCATCACGCCGTCACCTTCTCCGTGACGAAACATTGCGCATCGAATTGACATTCCCAAAGCCGCATTCTCCAGCAATCGTTTCCAGACTGTTTCGACTTTCTTCCAGTCGCCGGCGAGCTGCTTCGACTCGCAGGCGTTCCACAAACTTCGCGAGCGTGGTATTCATCTCTTTAGAAGCCGCCATGGCGTTCGCAATTTGCGAAGAAGCTGCTGCCCTACCACCATCGGCTTGCGAGTGAGCGAACCTTGTGAACATGCAGATGCGTGATATCGACCTCGATACCGGCAGGCTGTTCGTCCGGCGCTGCAAAGGCAGCCTGTCGACCAGTCTTATACAGCAAAATTTAGTATGAGATTTCGGCGGACGAAAGAT
>DMCG01000225.1:0-3041 GCA_003445855.1 Spartobacteria bacterium
AGAAGCGTCTCGGGCGCGTTCCGATGCCGAATTCTGTTCAAAGATTGATGGCGCCTTGCAGGAAGCCGATGAGTCGCAGCTCTGGATTGAACTTCTGCGGGAAGACTGTGGTATAAGCGGTGCGAGTATTGAAAGATTGCACGCGGAAACAGATGAACTGATTGCGATTTTTGTAACAATGGTAAACAAAACACGCAACAGCCCATAGTTGCCATTTTAACGTTCCAGCTTTTTAGATGTGACAATTTCAGCTTTTCAGCCTTTCAGCTTTTTAGAATGTGCGGCATAGCAGCCATTTTCGCTTATCAAAGCGGCGCGCCCAATGTGAGCCGTGATGAGGTGATCGCCATGCGCGATTACATGGCGGCGCGCGGGCCGGACGGAGTGGGGGAATGGTTCTCCGAAAACGGATGCGTCGGTTTGGGGCACCGCCGATTGTCGATCATCGATCTTTCACCCACCGGCGCGCAGCCGATGTTCAACGAGGACAAATCGCTCGCGATTATTTTTAACGGCGAGATTTACAACTATCGCGAACTGCGAGGAAAACTCGAGCAGAGCGGCCGGCGATTCGTTTCGCAAAGCGACACCGAGGTTCTTCTTCATCTTTACGAAACGCGCGGCGACGCGATGTTGAGCGAAGTGCGCGGTATGTACGCCTTCGCCATTTGGGACGGCCGGCGCAATCGGCTTTTTCTGGCGCGCGATCCTTTCGGCATCAAGCCGCTTTACTACTCCGACGACGGCAAAACTTTTCGTGTTGCGTCGCAGGTCAAAGCGCTCCTTGCCGGCGGACAAGTCGATACTTCGATAGATCCGGCGGGTCACGTCGCATTTTTTTTGTGGGGCGCGATTCCTGATCCCTTCACCATGTATCGCGGGATTTCCGCTCTCCCGGCCGGACATACTCTGACGATTTCCGACGGCGGCGAGCGGCGGACGCGGTCCTTTTGTTTCATCCCCGACATCCTGCACGCGGCGGAATCGCGCTCAGATCATCGAGCGATTGGTGCGGACGAACAGCGCGAGGTTCTTCATCGCGCTCTTCGCGATAGCGCCGAACATCATCTGGTCGCCGATGTTCCGGTCGGCGTTTTTTTATCCGCCGGCCGCGATTCATCGACAATCACGGCGCTGGTGAGCGAATCGCACCGGGACGTTCGCACCGTGACGCTCGGGTTTCGTGAATATCGCGGCAGCGAGAACGACGAGACGCGCCTCGCTGAAGTTGTGGCAAGAAATTACAAAACAAATCACCAAACCATCTGGATCACGCGCGATGATTTTGAAGCCGATCTCGAGAAGTTTTTCCACGCGATGGACCGGCCATCCATCGACGGGGTCAATACCTACTTCGTCAGTCTGGCGGCGAGACGAGCGGGATTGAAGGTCGCGCTGTCCGGGCTCGGCGGCGACGAACTATTCGGCGGTTATCCGAGTTTTCGAGACGTTCCCCGGCTCGTGCGCATGATGAAATACTTCGGACCGGTTGCCGGTAATGGCCGGACGATACGGGCTGTCTCGAGCAAGTTGCTTCGCAAATTCACGTCGCCCAAGTATGCCGGCATACTTGAATACGGCAGCAGTTATCCGGCGGCGTATTTATTGCGCCGCAGCTTGTTCATGCCGTGGGAACTTCCCACCCTGCTCGATCCCGACCTCGTGCGCGAAGGCTGGCGCCGGTTGAATACCTTCGCGCAGCTCGCGCACTTTTGTGATTCGTTGGATTCCGCTCGCCTCAAAATATCGGCTCTCGAGCTTTGCTGGTACATGCGGCATCAACTGCTCCGCGACGCCGATTGGGCCGGGATGGCGCACTCCCTCGAAATCCGCGTCCCGTTTGTCGATGTCGATCTTTTGCGCGCGCTCGCGCCTCTTTTGGCGAGCCAAAACCCGCCGGGCAAGCGAGATCTGGCCGATGTTCCCCAATCGAAACTTCCGGCTGAAATCCTGGACCGGCCGAAGACGGGCTTTTCCGTTCCCGTGCGCGAATGGCTGCTGCATGAAAGTAGAAGGTCAAAAGTAGAAAGTAGAAGTGCAACGGAGCGCGGTTTGCGCGGCTGGGCGAAAGAGGTCTACGGAAGATTTCCCGGTTCGACCTGGGTCGAAGGGACGGAAGGACATTTTCGTAAAGCGTCGCTTCCGCTGGCGCGCCGGAGCCGGCGGGCAAGCAAAGAATCGTCGCGACGGATTTTGGTTTTTCGCATCGGACAATTGGGTGACACGATCGTCTCCCTGCCGGCGATGTGGGCGGTGCGGCGCCATTTTCCGAATGCGCACATCGCTCTGCTTTCCGATCGCCATCCCGGAAAATCGTATGTGCTCGCGTCCGATCTTTTGCGCGGCGCCGGAATCTTCGACGAATTTCTTTCCTACCCGGTTTCAGAGACAGGTTTCATGTTGCGCCCGGGGCGAATGGCCACGCTGCTGGCGGCGGTGCGGCGCCGGCATTTCGACACTCTTGTTTATCTTGCGCCAAGCAATCGGAAGCCGGAACAAATCGAGCGCGACCGGCGCTTCTTTTCGCTCGCCGGAATCAAGAACTTCATCGGGATGCGCGGCTTTCCCGCTCTGCGGTCGCAAAAAACGGGGGAACCATTGGAAGAAGTTTCGCCGGAATCCGAGCTTTTATTAAACCGCCTGGCCGCTTCCGAGCTGCCGGTGAAGTCGGATAACGGCCACGATATGGATCTCGGTTTGAACGAAAATGAAGAAGAACAACTTTCGTTCTGGCTCGGCAGCCTTGAATTGGATGGCGATCGCTCGTGGGTCGCGATTGGTCCCGGATCGAAAATGCCCGCAAAACGGTGGCCGCCGGAACGCTTCGAGCAAGTCGTTGCCGAATTGATTCGGGAGTTCGATATCTGGCCGGTTGTCTTCGGCGGCGACGAAGATCGCATCGTTGGCGATATGCTCATTAGAAAATGGGGGCGCGGTTATAACGCCGCCGGCGCGCTCGGCTTGCGCGCCGCCGCCGCCGGTTTGAAACGCTGCACACTTTTTCTCGGCAACGACACTGGCACGATGCACATGGCCGCCGC
>DMCG01000225.1:3314-6305 GCA_003445855.1 Spartobacteria bacterium
CTCGACGCGTGCCGCGAAATCCTGGCGGCTCGTGCTGAGTCAGAGGAACTCGCGACAAGTAGAAGCTAAGAGGTTGATAGCGCTTGGTATTATCGGACGCAACGGCGCGGGCCAGATCAACGCTAACGAAAATCTTGGGCCGCTTAACAGTTGAGTTGCCGCTTTCGGGCAGCAGCAGTAAGCTCGATGGCAATGATCAAAGCATCCGAAAAAACAAAACCCCAGGCGAGGCGCGCAGAAGCGAGCAATCGTAAGCGTGACGGACGCAATATGTTTTGGCGGAAGCCGTCTAATCTCGAACTAGATCAAGCTGGCGACTTCATCCTGAAAAACCTGAAAGTGATGAGGGAAGAAGCGACTGCCCGTGGCGATTCTCGTTGATACCGGCGCTTTAGAATTGCTGCGTCGACGGTCAGAAAAGGTCGAGCAGTTGGCTCTGCGCTTTTTTCCTCCAGTTATCTGCACTCACGTCGCCGGTGAATTTCTTTATGGTCAGATCGCGGCAAATGTTTCATCGCCCTCTTTACAGCAAGCACGAGAATTCCTTGAGTCGTTCGAGCTATTCGGTCCGGGCTTGTCCACGGCCGCGATTTACGCGAGAATCCGTTCAGAACTGAAAGCCGTTGGGCGCACGCTACCAGATCCAGACTATTGGATCGCCGCCCACGCAATAGAGGAACGGATGCCCATCGTCTCCACCGACAGTCACTTTAAGTTGATTGTCGAAGTTTCCGTTTACCTTGTACCGATTTCTTGATGTCCGAAGCGATTATCAGCGTCGAAAACCTCGGCAAGAAATATAGGCTGCGGCACGAACGCGAGCGCTACACCGCACTGCGCGATGTTATCGCCGATAAGGCGAAAAGCTTTTTCAAAAAACTGAAAACTGAATGGAGCGAACGGGGTGAGCGACATAGAAGGCAAAGCTACGAGGGTAGTAGCGAGCGAGCGCGGGAGCCGAGCGAGTTTCAAAAACTGAAATCTGGAAATGGTGCCGATGTTTCAGAATCTCAGCGTCTCAGCGTTTCATCGAAAGAAGACTTCTGGGCGTTGCGCCTCCGGCGCTTGCTTAACAAATCAGCGCGAGCTAATTTGGCGATTGTGAGCACGCCCACGGAGATCGAGAGCGCCATTGCGGGATTGCCTACAGTTCAGCTCTTGGAGGTGGCCGCGTGGTTGGACGATTACCGGGCGATGATTCAATCCTCGGAAAGTCTCTTTGAGCGTCTCGACGCTGAGGGAGCAGAACTCGCCGGCCAGCAGTGGCTGGGCGAATAATGCGGGGCGAGATCTGGATGATCGATCTCGGATTTGCCGCATGAAGGCACGCCGATTGATTCGAGAGGATACGCTCCGGGATCCACGCTATCCCGCGCATAAGATCGCGGACCAGTTGCTCCCATATCTTCGCGTCCTCGTCGAACAATTCCAACCACACCGGGTCATTCTTTTTGGCTCATACGCATACGGCCAACCGAATCGAGATAGCGACGTTGACTTATTGATCATCAAAGAACTGCGCCAGAGTCCGCTGAAGGAAGCAATCGCGATCCGCCAAGCATGGTGGCCGGTTCGAAAGGTATCGGCCTCGTTGCCCTTCGATCTTCTTGTGATCGACGAGGCTGGCCACCGGGAGCGATTAGAACATGCAGCGGGATTCTATGATCGTGCTGTCTCTGAAGGCTTGACGCTCGCATGACGACAAGGGAAGACAATCCGCAAGATTGGTTTCTGTTTGGGGCCGACCGGCTGCGGGGAGCCGACGTTCTCTTCCAGGCTCAAGGCGTAACCTACCTGGGTATCGAAGCTCTTCATGAGGCCGTCGAACGGTACCTCAAAGGCTATCTTGTATCTAAAGAGCAGAAGCTTGAGCGGACACATGATCTCGCGCGGCTGCTCGAACGCGCGATGGCGTTCGACGATGGTTTTGAACCTTACACGCTTCTCGCCGATGACTTAACGCAGCGATTTCGAGCGCAACATTATCCCGGGGGAGATTTAACCGATGTAGGCGCCGATTACGAAGCATTGAGAAAAAAAGCCGGCGATCTGATCGATCTCATCCTCAAGCTCACCCCGCAGAAACATTCGAAATGACCGACACCATCATCACCGTCGAAAACCTTGGTAAAAAGTACCGGATTCGGCACGAACGCGAGCGCTACACCGCGCTGCGCGACGTTATCGCCGATAAGGCGAAAAATCTTTTTCGTCGCAACGGTCGATAATGGATCGCGAGCGGGCGGCTCGAAAGAACTGACCTCCGACCTCGGACCTCTGCTCCCGCAGCGCGGGAGGACTTCTGGGCGCTCAGGAACGTAAATTTCGAGGTCAAAAAGGGCGAAGTGGTCGGGATTATCGGTCGCTAACAACCTCCAACCAATTCTAGTGGAAGAAGAAATCTTTGCAGGCAATCCTAGCCGATTCGAAATCGTCGCGGGGTTTCTTCGCCGCCAGTTTCATCAGGGCCGCGGTGGGCGGGCGAAACTTGCCATTTCCACGAGTGTCGCCTCACGCATTGTTAGCACCGCGATTAGTCTCCTTGTTCTTCCCATAACCGTTCGTTATCTCGGAAATGAAGGCTACGGTCTAATGGTTACCATTTCGAGTGTGGTTGGCTGGCTCCAATTCACGAATATGGGAATCGGGCTTGGTCTGCAGAACGCTTTGACCGAAGAAACGGCCAAGGCCAACCGGCAAGGCCAGAAGGAATTGGTCAGCACGGCCATCTTTTCCTTGGCTGCCATTGGCCTGGTCTTGCTCGGCATTGGCCTCGTTGCCTTTCCGTTCGTCGATTGGCTGAGAGTCTTGCATCCAGCGCCATACGCGGTGGATAACGAACGCTTTGCGAGACAGGCAAGCGAAATTCGAAATTCGAAAACAGTGGGGAATACCCGAAAGCGCTTTTTGCGTTTTGTTCTGCGGAAAGTTCATTCCGAAGAAGCGCCCGCTCGATCTCGTCGAAGCTGCGAAATTATTGCTACGTGATGC
>DMCG01000225.1:6459-7590 GCA_003445855.1 Spartobacteria bacterium
CGCCGGGTTTTTGAATCAAACCGAAATCTCGCGCGCCTACGTGGCGGCTGATTGTCTTGTTTTGCCGAGCGATTATCGCGAGACGTGGGGACTCGTCGTCAACGAAGCGATGGCCAGCGGGCTGCCATGCATCATCAGCGATCAATGTGGCTGCGCGGAAGATCTTGGCTCGCTGGGGATGAACGAAGTCTTTTCTTGCGGAAACATCTCCGAGTTGCGGACAAGATTCTTAGCCTCGCAATGGAAAGGGATCAGCGATTACGTGCGATTGAGCTTCCTTCGCTCGCGGCAACTGTCGCAACGGTAGCGGCTTTGTATGTCTGATATCGCGATTGTCTGCGGAGCTGGAATCGTTTCCGGCAAAGAAATCGTGGCCTTGGAATTAGTCACCGGCTTGCGCGAGCGGGATTATATCATCGAGGTTGTAACGAGTTCGTGGGGTGCTGGCGCCGTTCCTAAAACCGGAGCGCGATGTGTCGCCACTACGTACAGAGCCGCGACCGATGAGCGGAATCTTCCACGCGATGTTTGTTCTCGCACGAACGATCCGGCTGATGCGCCGGTTCCGAGCAGTTCCGTGCTATCGACGCGAGATCGAATCGATGTCCACGGGGTACAACCAAGCGAAAAATCCCGCGACGCTGGAGGAAAAGTTCGAGGACGCGCTGCAGACAATTGAGCGGAATGCGACGCTCACAGACTTTGGAGCCGAAATACTGGCATCCTGCTGCAGAATGGTTTCTCCATGAGCAGGATGCAAGCTGCGTAGTCCGTCAGCGGTAGGATTCGAACCTACGATCCCGCGGCCGCGGGATTAACAGGCAAATTCTGTCAGACTCCCTGTTGTCGACGAAATAAAAAAATTGGCTCCAGCGGTAGGATTCGAACCTACGACCAATCGGTTAACAGCCGACCGCTCTACCACTGAGCTACGCTGGATCTTTTTTCGCGCTCGAATCGAGCGGCGTATATCTTGCCCACGCAGTTTGCCGCGGCAAGTGCTTCTTTGTCGGCAAAACTACGATCCGCCTCAGGCGAATTAAAAGCCGACGCTGCCGGGATGTTCCCACTGAGCTACGCTGGACTTTCACCCGCCCAGAGGAGCGGTAAATTGGTTGCGGGGGCGGGATT
>DMCG01000225.1:7837-8152 GCA_003445855.1 Spartobacteria bacterium
GGGGGCGGGATTTGAACCCGCGGTCCCGCGTTCGCGGGATTATGCGCCTGGGCGCAGCAGGCCAGTCAACCGGTAAAATCCGTCGCCTCCTTTTTGTCTTTTAAGCAGAAGCTCAAGTTTCCGGGCCTCTGAAAGATTTATCCATTCGCTTTCCCAAACCAATTTCCAAGGACCCTTGCCACGTGTCCATTTTGACGAACCAAAATTGTGCTGATCAATCCGTCGCGCAACATTGTCAGACAACCCGATATAAAACTTTCTCTCGTGATTCTGAAGAACGTAAACGCGATAAGTTGCCGTCATCCGGCGAATGAA
>DMCG01000225.1:8467-10441 GCA_003445855.1 Spartobacteria bacterium
GGGGGCGGGATTTGAACCCGCGGCCTTCAGGTTATGAGCCTGACGAGCTACCAGGCTGCTCCACCCCGCGATTTGTTATTATGCGAACGACGCTGTGAAATCAAACGCAAAATCGCAAAATCACGATCCAGGTTCCCAAGTTTCTGCTCGGAAAGCGGATCGAAGAATTCTCGTCGGCATGGCGAGTTGGTCTGATCCCGGCTTCGTTGAACGCTGGTATCCGAAGGGGATGCGGCCCGGTGAGCGTCTCGCGTGGTACGCGCAACACTTCGAAATGGTCGAGGTGAACTCAACATTCTACTCGGTGCCGGACGCGCGCATGGTGGAGCGCTGGCGGGCGAATACGCCGGACGCGTTCACGTTCGATGTGAAATTGCATCAACTCCTTTCACGTCATTCCACACCGGCGAAATTATTGCCGCCGGAACTTCAGCGGCGCGCCGAGACAGATGGGAAAGGGAAAGTAAAATTGACGCCTGCACTGGAAGAGGCGCTGATCGAAATATTTCTGCCCTCGATGACGATCTTGCAAGGCGCTGGGAAATTGGGAGTGCTGCTCTTGCAGCTCTCGCCGGCGTTTTCTCCGACAAAGCACGAACTCAACGAGCTTGAGCGTTTAATCGAGATGCTGCGCGATTATCGGCTCGCGATTGAGTTTAGAAATCGTAACTGGGCCATAGGCGAACAGCTAAGATCGACAATCGATTTTCTGCGACGTCACCGGGTCATTTTCGTGAATATCGATGCTCCGGCGGCCGAGCATTTCACGATTATGCGATCGGATTTGGATGAGATCACAAATTCGCAGCTGGCTTATTTGCGTCTGCACGGACGCAATGCCGACGCCTATCTCAAGGGAAAGACGGTGGCGGCGCGTTTCAATTACGATTATAGCGACCGCGAAATTGTCGAAGTTGCGGAACGCAGCAAGCGGCTCGCTGCGGACGCACGCGAAGTGCACGTTGTCTTTAACAACAATAATCTCGACTATGCGCCGCGCGCGGCGGCGCGTTTGCGCGCGGCCCTCGGACAATACGTCGCACCGCGGCCGCAGACACCGGAGTTATTTTAGATTACAATTCCAGCGTGGAGGGATTATCGCCAGAGGCAAAGAAAGGCTACGAGCCTAGATTACCCAACCCGCTCGCGCGCCTCAAACACTGGCTAAACGAGCACCACATGACGCTCATGGCGATCGTGGACACACCGCACTCGATCGCGCTTGGATCGGCGATCGGAATTTTTTTTGGCTTCACGCCGCTCTACAGTCTCAAAACATTGCTGTCGATTGCCGTGGCGTGGATATGTCGATGTAACAAAATCGCGGCGGCGATCGCGGTGACGGTGCACGATGTCGCGATTTTCGCGATGCCTGCCATCTATTTGGCTGAATACAAGCTCGGCTGCTGGACCTTGGGCCGCGCCGCGCCGCATCGAGTGCACTTCGTCGGATTTCATGATTACTTGAGCTGGCACGTATTTACCCGCGTCGTTTGGCCTGCTTTGGTTGGCTCGCTGTTTCTGGCCGTGCCCTCGGCAATCGCAGTCTATTTTGTCATGCTGGTGTTGGTGACCCGGGCGCGGTCGTCCCGTAAACCGAGCTGAGTGGCTGGCTTTCCTTGTAGCCGCGTTTTTCTAGCTGAAACGGCACGAGAGTTGCATCAGAAAGCAGGAGCGATTCGTCTCTTGCCTCGTAAACGGGCGATCGGCGGTCGGCACTACATAAATTATGAAACTTTTGATCGTCACCGTTTTCAGCGTCCTTCTTTGCTCCTGCGCGAACATGAATGTTACCAAGACCGACGTAGCCACGCCGGGCGGGCGGGCCTCGGCCGCGATCGACGCGAAAGATTTCGCCTCGAGGGGCGTGCACATGACCACAAATTGTGGCGTCGGCGCCAGCAACCCGAGTGCTATCTACATTCGGCCGTTCTGCATCGACACCGCGGTTTTCGAAGGCGACGAGGCAGCTTC
>DMCG01000225.1:10789-11325 GCA_003445855.1 Spartobacteria bacterium
AATCGCCCCCGCGCGAATTCTCAAAGATAACGAGGCGCCCAGGGTCGGATGGCTGTTGGAAGGTCACTTTACCGCCGTCGACGGTGGCAGCCCGCTGGCCCGGTTCCTCTTTGGTAATCTCGGTGCCGGTCGCTCATTTCTCGCGCTTCACGTGAAGGTGATCGATGTGGAAAGAGGCTCGGTCGTGTACGAATTCGACATGGCCGGCGGCAGCGGTTATCAGGGCAAATTTGGGACGTTGCGGGCCAGCGGCCTGGGAAAAGCGACACACTTCGATCTTCGTAATGCAGCGGAGCGCATTTATCTGACGCTCAGCACGAATCCGAATCGTTACGGCGCTCGCTCGTCACTCGCGTTGCAATAATTTCAGCGGGCGCGCCACGAAATGCCGAACGGCTGATTCGCTGTTGCCAATCGAAATGTGCCGATTAAGGTGCTGCCGTTTAGCGCCTGTGATTTCTTGCCGCCGATTTTCCATCGCCTTTGTCGCGCTGAGTCTGCTTGCGAACACCACCCGCCTGGCTGCAGCTGCGGAG
>DMCG01000225.1:11643-14468 GCA_003445855.1 Spartobacteria bacterium
AAAAAACATCAGGTTGGCAGCCTGACCAAGATCGCCACCGCGGTGGTGGTGCTCGATTGGGCGGAACACAAGGCAGGGAATCTGAATCAAATCGTCACGATTCCCCCTGAAGCGTTTGTCGGCACCGGCGAAAATAATATCGGATTTCAACCTGGCGACACCATTGCACTGCGCGACTTGCTCTATGCCGCGTTGGTCCAATCGGACAACGTGGCGGCCTACACGCTGGCTGATCATGTTGGGTCGACACTGGAATCCTTTGTTCCAGCCGCCTCCTCCTCGAAAATTACGCCGGTTATCGCTTTTGTGAGCCAGATGAATGCGCTGGCGAAGCAACTTAAGATGGAACGAACTCGCTTCGTAAACCCGCACGGCATCGATGACAATGTGCGGCCGTTACCTTACTCCACGGCGGAGGACATGGCGCGGTTAACTCGCTATGCCATGAATAATGCGGGCTTCCGTTTTTATGTCTCGCAAAAAGAGCGGCAAATCTCTTTTCAGCGCGGCAAACACAAACTGGGTTATCTTTTGCGAAACACCAACGAACTTCTCGGAAGGCAAGGCATCGATGGGGTGAAAACCGGCCGAACCGTTCGCGCCGGAGACTGTTTGGTTCTCTCCGCAAATCGCGAATCGGAAGTTGTAAAAGAAGGCGCGATGACAGCGGTATATCCGCGTCATTTGATCGTCGTGCTCCTCGGCAGCCCAAATCGATTTGGCGAAGGCGCTGGGCTCGTCGAACACGGTTGGCAACTCTATGACCAATGGGCTGCGGCGGGACGCCTTGTCGATCCAAATAAATCGCTTTAATCGCCTCGCCAGGAAATGAAACCACGCATCGGTGTCCTGACCAGTGGTGGTGATTGCCCCGGGCTTAACGCTGTTCTGCGCGGAGTCGTGCTCGCAGCCGAAAAACTTGGCTGGGAAGTAATCGGCTTTCGCGACGGTTTTGAGGGACTTCTTCCACCGGGCGATCACGTCGTCCTGGATCGGAAAGGCACCGACGGAATCATGGCGCTGGGAGGAACCATCATCGGCACAACCAATCGCGGACATTTTATCGCCAAGGTCGGTGCCGGCGACCGCGCGGTCGTTCCCGGCGAAGTGATCGCACAAGCTGGCGAGATCTTGAACAAACTTGGCATTAAATCGCTGATTATTATCGGCGGAGACGGTTCCATGACCACAGCGCTTCAGTTGCAAGAAGCGGGCATCAATTGCATCGGCGTTCCCAAGACGATCGACAACGATCTCGAAGCGACCGCGATGACATTCGGATTTGATTCCGCTGTCGATTTTGTGATGGACGCGCTCGACCGACTGCACACCACTGCCACCAGTCACAAACGTGTCATGGTCGTCGAAGTGATGGGACGTCACGCCGGCTGGATCGCATTGCACGGCGGAATTGCCGGTGGCGCCGATATTATTTTGATTCCGGAAATCCCCTTTGACTACGACAAGATCGCGGCCGCGATCAAGGAACGGGGTGCCCGAGGCAATCTCGGATCACTCGTGGTCGTGGCCGAAGGCGCTAGATCCAAAGACGGTCAACAGGTAATGCGCCCGAGTAAAGATGGCGAATTCCGCCTTGGAGGCATCGGCGACATCGTGGCGCGCGAGATCGCCCAACGCACTGGCAAGGAAACCCGCAGCTGCGTGCTCGGGCATTTGCAGCGCGGCGGTGCGCCTACCACCCTCGATCGAATTCTTGGCACGCGCTTCGGCGTGAAGGCGGTCCAATTAGCAAATGAAGGACATTTCGGATCGATGGTCAGTTATCAAAACTATCAGGTGCGGCATGTCCCGATCGCCGACGCGGTCAACCGGTTGCGGCTGGTCCCGCCCAATGGCGAAATGGTGCAAACCGCGCGCGACGTCGAGATTTCCTTCGGCGACTAGTTGTCGATTTCTCGCACAACGATCACAACGGATTTGTTTTGATTCCTCCAGAACCTTGGTGATCCTTTGTGGCCTTAGTGCGATGAAATGAAAATTGTCCTCGCATATTCCGGCGGTCTCGACACGTCGGTCATTCTCCGCTGGCTCAAGGAAAATTATCAGGCCGAAATCATCGCGTTCTGCGCGGACATCGGTCAGGAGGAAGAACTCGCGGACCTGAAGGAGAAAGCACTGCGCACCGGCGCTTCCAAATGTTACATCGACAATCTCCAGGAAGAATTCGCGCGCGATTTCATTTTTCCAATGATCCAGGCCGGCGCGATTTACGAAGGGCAATATTTTCTCGGCACCAGCATCGCCCGTCCACTCATCGCGAAACGGATGGTTGAGATCGCGCGCGCGGAAAAGGCGGACGCGATTGCGCATGGCGCGACCGGGAAGGGGAACGACCAGGTTCGCTTTGAATTAACGGCCGCAGCTCTCGCGCCGGAACTCCGCGTGGTTGCGCCGTGGCGCGAAGAGCGGTTTCGGAAACAATTTCCCGGCCGCACCGAGATGATCGCATTCGCCAAGGCGAACCAAATCCCAGTCGCGGCGAGCGCGGAAAAGCCGTACTCGACGGACCGGAATCTTCTCCACATCAGTTTCGAGAGCGGCGTTCTGGAAGACCCCTGGTTCGACGCCAGCTCAAAAGAAATGCGCGCCATGTACAAATTGAGCGTCGCGCCGGAAGACGCGCCTGACGAACCGGAACATGTCGATCTTGCATTCGAGAACGGCAATTGCATCAGCGTGGCGCAAGTTTCCAACTTGCGAACCAAAGACACGCAAGAAGGGATTCTTGCGCCACGTTCCAGAATGTCGCCGCTCGGCGTTATGAAAACTCTGAATCAGCTCGGCGGCAGACATGGGATCGGTCG
>DMCG01000225.1:14698-16291 GCA_003445855.1 Spartobacteria bacterium
CATTTCGCGCATCGACAAATGGAAACGCTCACCATGGATCGCGAAGTCATGTATCTGCGCGACAGCTTGATCCCAAAATACAGCGCGCTCATTTACAACGGTTTTTGGTTTTCACCGGAGCGCGAAGCGCTTCAAGCGCTCGTTACCGAAACGCAACGCGACGTCACCGGCGTCGTGCGACTTAAACTTTACAAAGGCAACATCATCGTAGCGGGTCGCAAAAGTCCGAAAAGTCTCTACGACCCGCAGATCGCGACCATGGAAGCGACCGGTACATCGACATACGATCAAAGTGATGCCACCGGATTTATTCGACTGAATGCGTTGCGACTGAAAGTTCGCGCGGCGCTCAAATCATCGCGAACAAACGAATCGGCATCACGTACGAGCGATTGACCTCAATCGCCCGAGTCTTTCGGTGTTGTAGGGCAAGCGCATCGCTTGCCGTCGGCGAATTTGGCTAGCGCATCATCTGTGGCGCGTTTCGTCTCGACGTGCGAAGCAAAAATGGGATGATTATTTCTGCGCGATTCCAGGTCGCGTCCTGAGATGTCCGCCGAGATCAAGAAAGAAATCCAGCTCGAGATCGCACATGTCTTGTTCATGGACATTGTTGGTTACTCGAAGCGACTAATCAATGAGCAACGCGCGCTACGCGATACGCTCAATCAGATTGTTCGCACAACGGAGGAATTTCGGACTGCCGAAGCAGCCGGGCGATTGCTCAAGATTCCGACCGGCGACGGAATGGCGGGTTTTCTGGCACTCATCTATGCGCGCACCGGCGAGCCCGATCACGCGTTGCCGCTCATCGAGCGCCTGCTTTCGACGCCCGGTGCCGTCGATAATTTCGAGGAAAGCATTACCCTCACCGATTTGCGTTTGCGATGGGAGTGGGACCCGTTGCGCAAAGATTCGCGCTTTCAGAAAATCCTCGCCGGGCCTGAGCCAAAGACCGTTTACAATTAGCAACGGCGTCCGGCCGCCTTTTAGCGGAATGCTGGCGGCAGGGATGTGGCTTCTCCTTTGCGGTTCAACCTGCTAGAAGTCCGCAGTCGCTGAAAGAATGAACCCAAAGAACTTCTTCGCCGAGCTGAAGCGGCGCAACGTTTACAAAGTTGCGGTGGCATATGCGGTCGTGGCGTGGCTGTTGATTCAGGCAGCCACGCAGGTCTTCCCATTTTTTGAGATTCCAAACTGGGCGATACGACTCGTCGTCCTGCTCCTCATCATCGGATTTCCAGTCGCGCTCGTCTTTGCCTGGGCATTCGAACTCACGCCCGAAGGAATCAAGCGCACGGAAGATGTCGATCCGAGCCAGTCGGCCACACGCCGCACGGGCAGAACGCTGGATTTTTTGATTATCGGCATCTTATTGCTCGTGATTGGAGTATTTGCCTATCAGCGTTTCAAGCCGGGTCAGAAAACTGTCGTAACGGTTCCACCAGCAATTCCGGAAAAATCGATCGCTGTGCTTCCGTTCGAGAACCGGAGCGAAGACAAAGCGAACGCTTACTTTGCGGACGGCATCCAGGATGAAATCCTGACGCGCTTATCCAAGATCGCCGATCTGAAGGTGATCTCGCGCACATC
>DMCG01000154.1:0-130 GCA_003445855.1 Spartobacteria bacterium
AAATATTTGATCGACAACAAGATTGTGCAGTCGAGCGACGCGCAAACCGATGTGCCGCTCAATGCTCCGTGCCCGACCGAGCAGCACGAGAGCGAAGTAAAGTTGCGCTTCTGATTTCATCGCAGTTTTT
>DMCG01000154.1:490-2473 GCA_003445855.1 Spartobacteria bacterium
GGTCGGCGCACTTTTTAGCAGTACCTGTGGCCGCCTCGCTCTGTCGAGGCGTCTTGTAATGATGCACGGCGACAGAGCGCCGTGACTACATCAGATTTTCATCCGGCCAATCTGTGGCTAGATTGTTCAGCTGCACGCGATGAAACTTTTCACTCGTTCGGGTAAAAAACGCGGCAAGCTCTTTCGTTGCGGCTGGAAAGTCACGTTGCTCGGCTTGATCGCCGCGGCCGGTCTCGCCCTTTTTCTTTTCTACACCGGCTGGGCCGCCACCTTCGACATGAAAAAGGTCGGCGAGATGCCGGAGCGCAATACGGTTTTCGATGTCGATGGAAAAATCTACAGTCGCCTTGCTGGGGCGAACCGGCTGAAAGTTTCGCTCGATCAAATTTCGCCGTTTTTCATCAATGCGTTGCTTGCCCGCGAGGACACGCGCTTTTATCAACACGGCGGAATTGATTGGCGCGGAATTCTTCGCGCGCTCGTGCGCGATATCTTGAGCGGGTCGGCCAAGGAAGGCGCGAGCAGCATTACTCAACAGCTCGCGCGCAACAGCCTCCCGCTCGGCGGGCGCACGATCAGCCGGAAATTGTTGGAAGCGATGGTCGCTTTGCGCGTCGAGCGCGATTTCACCAAGCAGCAGATTCTCGAGCTTTACATCAACCGGATTTATTTCGGTTCCGGCTGTTACGGCGTGGAAACGGCCTCGCAAGCTTATTTCGGCAAGAGCGCGTCGAACCTGAATCTTTCCGAAGCGGCGCTGCTCGCCGGTTTGATTCGAAGCCCCAACCGCTTTTCGCCGCTAAAAAATCCGGAGGGCGCGGCGTTGCAACGCGATGCGGTCTTGGATCGCATGGTTGAGTTGAAGAAAATTTCGGCCGCGGAAGCTAATCAAGCCAAGTTTACGAAAGTAAATCCGCACCCGAAACGTCTGCTGCAAATCCAGGAAAATTACGCGATGGACGCGGTGCAGCGCGATTTGAACGCGCTTCTTACGCAAGACCAAATCGACAACGGCGGTCTCTTTATTTACACCACGCTCGATCCGGCCGTGCAAAATGCCGCGCAGGAGGCGCTCGAGACCCAACTCACAAAAATCGAGCATCAATCCAATTTTCATCATCCGCTGAAAGCGAAATATCAACCACCTGAGAGCGGTGAGGATTCCTCGATGCCCTATCTCGAAGGCGCGGTCGTGGCGATCGACAACGCCAGCGGCGGTATTCGCGCATTGGTGGGTGGTCGCGATTATTCGCAGAGTAAATTCAATCGCGCCCTCTCACCCGCGAATCGACAGGTCGGTTCCGCCTTCAAGCCGTTCGTGTATGCGCTCGCCTTCACGCATGGGCTCCTGCCCGGCGCCGCCATCAGTGACGGCCCCATTCAACCAGGCGAAATCGACGGCGCCGGAAACTGGTCGCCGGGAAATTCCGACGGCACTTACGGCGGCATCCAGCCTTGCTCCTACGGCCTTATCCATTCGCGCAACACCATGAGCGTACGCGTCGGCCAATTCGCCGGACTCGATGCCGTGCAGAAAATCGCTGCCACACTCAACCTCGGTGAAAATATTCCACGCGGTCCGGCGATTTATATCGGTTCGTTCGAGACCGACCTGAAGGATTTTACCGCCGCCTATTCCGTTTTCCCGAATGCCGGAGTGCGCAAGCAGGCTTACATTATCGAGCGTATCGATGATCAGCAGCACAAGCCGATTTATCGCGCAGCGCATATCTCCGCTCCCGCGCTCGATCCGAGCGCGGCCTGGATGACCTCGCAGTTGATGGAAGAAGTGCTGACGCGCGGGACGGCTGCCAGCGCGCGTTCGTTAGGCTTCAAACTCCCGGCCGCCGGCAAAACCGGGACGACCAACGATTACAAGGACGCGTGGTTTTTGGGGTACACGAACACGCTCACGTGCGGCGTTTGGGTCGGCTTCGATCAACCGGTCACGATTATTCCACACGGTTACGGCGCGGCCCTCGC
>DMCG01000154.1:2741-3225 GCA_003445855.1 Spartobacteria bacterium
CTTCCGGTCTGGGTGCAGGTGATGAATAGAGCCGCGCAACGTTATCCGCCGCAAGACTTTCAGCCGACCATGCCGGTGCAACACGCGATGGTGTGTTCGCTCTCGAACCATCTCGCCACCACCGGCTGCGAAGCGGCTGGAACAGCTTACGAGATCGATTTACCGGTCGATAAAATCCCGACCGTTGCCTGCGAAGTGCACGGCGGCGACCAAATGTTCGCGAACAAGTTGGAAAATTTTGGCCAGAAGGCCGTCACTTTTCCGAACAAACTCTTCCAGTCGTTCAAAAAATTCTTCGGCGGCAAATAAAACCGCAATTGTAGGGCGGCGATTTTCGCCGCCGCAAAGATCGGCGGCCAGAATGGCCGCCCTACAAATCCCATTGTGTCCTTTGCGTCCGTTGTGCGAGCTCCAAATCCGCCGCCGTATCGATGTCGATCTTGCACCTTAACTGAATCGGTGCTCGATTTTGTTGCCGATGCAA
>DMCG01000208.1:0-215 GCA_003445855.1 Spartobacteria bacterium
TTCATCCGCGACACACCCGGCGTAATTGGCTTTGCCGGCACCAAAGATAAACCGATCCCAATGCGACAATCGGAAGTGGACAACATGCTCGCGCAGATGAAAGAGCGCGAAGAAAAGGTGAAACCGAAAGTCAGCTTCGAAGTTGGCGAAACGGTGAAGGTCGCCGATGGCCCGTTCCAAAATCAGAACGGCATTGTCGAAGAAATCGATCCCGA
>DMCG01000208.1:512-764 GCA_003445855.1 Spartobacteria bacterium
ACAAAATGATCAGAATGATTTCAGGAATTTTTCAGAGAACCTATTTTGTAGATTCTGTTCATTCTGTCTAAAAGTCATGGCAAAGGAAGTAATCGCCCAAGTCAAACTGCAAATTCCTGCCGGTCAGGCAAACCCCGCGCCGCCGGTGGGCACCGCGCTTGGACCGCGCGGCGTCAACATCATGGCGTTCTGCAAAGAGTTTAACGCCGCCACCCAGAAGCAAGCCGGCGACATTCTGCCGGTCGTCATCAC
>DMCG01000208.1:1040-2545 GCA_003445855.1 Spartobacteria bacterium
GACAAGTCGTTCACCTTCATCACCAAAAGTCCGCCCGCCGCCGTGCTATTGAAGAAAGCGGCGAACATTGCCGCCGGTTCCAAAGAGCCGAACAAAACGAAGGTCGGCCAGGTCACGCGCAAACAAGTGATGGACATCGTGAAAACGAAAGCGAAGGACCTGAACGCGCGCAACGACGAAGCCGCCTTCCGCATCATCGCCGGCACCGCCCGCCAAATGGGCCTCGAAATCGTCGATTGATCTGTAGCGGCGGTCTATGGCCTTCGAATCAGAGAGTCAGGCCAGATTCACTTGCGCTCGCGCGAGCGTCGCTTCGAAAATCTCAATAAGCTGGCGCTTCTGATCGTGCACGGGCCGTTTGTTGTCGATCTTGCGCTCCAGCGATAAACCCGACTGCGGCTCACTCACGCGAAGAAGTCGCCCGCTCTCCGCGAGCTTGATGAGATCAATCTGGATTTTGCCGCGATCGAGCATGCTTTTACTCGCTACGACCAACGTATCAACTCACGCTGGCACGAGCGCAGGCCTGAAGTGGCGGATTGTGCGAATCGGAATCGCGGTCGCTGGGCCTGTCGCGGTGCGCTGTGACGTCATTTGGAGCAACAAGCTCAACGTCGTCTCCAGCAGTCCGGCGGGCGCGCGGGGTGTCTGCTCTTCAACGATGGCAATATCGCGCGCCTTCACGCCAAGACGTTTCCCGAGTTCGCCACGAGTCAACTTAGCGTGCGCTCGCAACTGCGCCACCGCTTCGCCCAGCTCGAGCAGCTGACGGGCGACGGCATATTGAGGGTCGCCCGCCATGTTCCGCGCGTGAAACTTTTCCAAATCGTCCTTCACAAATATCCGTGCGTTTGAAGATACCCCTTTTGTCTCTGCTCAGCAATTTCCATATCCTGGCGCGGAGTTTTTTGCGACTTCTTTTGGAATCCATGCACTAGAATCACGCGGTTACCTTTCGCAGTTGCGGCGAGCAATCGATAAATGTTGCCGGCGTACTCGACGCGCAGCTCCCACAAATTTGTTCCGGAAAGCTTCTGCCAGAATTTTGATGGAACAATGTGTTGCGCGCGCAGCAATTCCAACGTGCGAACGACTTTCGCACGCGGTGCAGGATCGAGATTGTCGAGAAACTCTTCGACCGGTTTGTTCCCCAAGTCGCTCTCGTAAAAAACAATCTCACGCACGCGCTAGTCAAATGAGTTAATGTTGCTCGTCGTTCAAGCCGAGACATTCCCAGCGTTGCAGCGCGATCGGCACATTGCCGTTTTTCCAGACGAAATCGTGGAAGGCGCGGAGGTTGAATTTTTCTCCCTGCTGCAACCGCGCTTCGGCGAGGAATTTCATGATCTGGAGCTTGCCGATTTGGTAAGTGATGGCCTGGCCGGGACCGGTGGAGAACGCGATCGCTTCCTGGCGCGCGGTGTTCGCGTCCATTGGCACTTTTTGTTCCAGATACTTCGCGGCTTGTTCGAGTGTGAATTCGCCGAGCGCGAGTTTCACGTCCA
>DMCG01000001.1:0-2797 GCA_003445855.1 Spartobacteria bacterium
GCTGGATTAAACTCTGCCAGCACTTGACGGCAAGCGCCACATGGCAGGGCCGGCGCGTCGGAATCGGTCACAACAGCGATAGCGACAAAATCCTTCTCCCCCTCGGCGATGGCTGCCGCTACGGCGGCTCGCTCCGCGCAAATAGTTAAGCCGAGAGAGATATTTTCAACATTGCAGCCAGTGAAAATTTTACCCGACTTCGTCAATAACGCGCACCCGACTGAAAACTTTGAGTAGGGCGCATAAGCGTAATTTCGAGCTTGCAGGGCTGCCTTAACCAACTCCTCTTGTATCATAATAACCTGATCCCGTTACTTTTATGTCGTAACTACCTCTTGAGAGCAATCATTCGCACCTGCGCTTGTGACATTTCCTGCGCTTTTTGAATTGCCCTCAAGGCAATCCGCGCCAGCAAGAAAAACAAAAGGGCCATCGTAACAAAAGCACCACCCCAACTCCAGTATTCGACCATACGTGGATGGCTCTTACCTCGAACCAAATTGAGCCCAAGTTGACCTAAAGTGCCGAGGTAAGCATATAAAAAAACTCCGGGCGCACGTCCAATTGAGGTCCAAAGCATATAAGTGCGGAAACGAATTCTAGTCAGGCCGTAAAGATAATTCAGAAGGCTCGTGGGAAAAAACGGATGCAGCTGGCTCAAGAAAATGATCTTCCACCCTTCCCGCTCAACCGCTGGCTCCAATATTTTCAACGTCGGATTGCGCGAGAGCCTACGCCGAAACCATCGCTGCCCCAGCCAGCGGCTCAGCGCAAACGAGATTGCCGCACCGATGCTGTTGCCGAGGAGCACGATGAAAAAACCCCACCAAAGCCCAAAGAAAAAGCCACCGCCGACACTCAAGATGCCGCCAGGCAGCAGCAAAATGTTACAGGCAGCGAACAGCAGCGGATAACAGATGGCGCTCCATTTCCCCAAATTGACGACGCGCTGTTGCACCGCGGCGATAACATCGACAATCGGAAAGAAACGCGACAGCAGGAGCAATAGCCCGATCGCAATTGCGAACACTGCGAATTGAAGATAAAGCGCGCGCCGGCCTTTGAGCATCCCGAGATTGTGCGCGTTTCATAGACTTCGCGCAAATTTCGCCAGCTCCGTTGTCGTCTCGTATTGGAGAAACGGCGTGATCAAGTAGACGCCGGGAAAATGTTCGAGCACCGCGGTGATTATCTTCTCCGCCAGCCGCATGCCGCAACCGCGCGCGCCATCTTCATCCAGCGTCGCCAATTCACCCCGGACAGAATCCGGAACAATGATACCCGGCACTTCGTGATGAAGAAATTCCGCCTGGCGCGCACTGCGCAACGGCCACACTCCGGTGAAAATCGCTACGCGCAAATGTTGCGTGCGCCGATGCATTTCTTCGACACGATCGACATCGAACACCGGCTGCGTCATAACAAACTGCGCGCCCGCCGCTACTTTTCGCTCCAGTCGCTGCACCTGGGCGTCTAGATTCTTCGCGTTCGGATTGAAGGTGCAGCCGATGACAAAATTCGGGGACGCTTTCAGCGGTTTCCCCGCGTAAGTGAAGCCCGCATTCAATTGTTTGATGATCGAGATCAACTCGATTGAATTGACGTCGTAAACGGAGGCCGCGCCCGGATGATCTCCCACGCGCGCCGGATCGCCCGTGAGTGGCAGCACGTGCCGCATACCCAGTGCCGCCATCCCGAGCAATTCGCTTTGCAAACCGAGCAGGTTCCGATCGCGGCAACTCAGGTGCAGCAGCGGCGTGATCCCGAAGCGTTCCTTCAAGATCGCGCCCACTGCCAAATTGCTTACTCGCAGGATGGCGAGCGAATTGTCCGCCAGCGTGATCGCGTCACAGCCTGCATCGACAAGAGAGCGCGCGCCGGTAAAATATTTTTCGAATACTAATGTTTTCGGCGGATCGAGCTCGCAAATGATCACCCGTTTTCCATTGTCGATCTTGTCGAGCAAACTCTCTTCCGGTTTGTGCTCGATCCGCAATGGCGCGGTTATGGGTTCAGAAATTACGCGGACTGATTTCGAGCGCACCGGCCGAAGATCGACAATTGCTTTTGCGACTGCCGCGATATGCGCCGGCGTTGTTCCACAGCAGCCGCCGATCAAGCGGGCGCCTTGCGCTGCCATTTCGCGTGCTGCGTTGGCGAAATAATCCGGCGCCGTCGGATAGACGTAGCGTCCCTCGGTATAACGCGGATAACCCGCATTTGCATACGCCGCGAGCAGCCCGCCGGCCGGGAGTTTTTCAAACAATTGCACCATCGCGCGCGGCCCGTTCAGGCAATTCGCGCCCACGACCGCCGCGCCCAGCTCGCGACACCGCGCAAACGCATCCATCAGCGGCATCCCCGATTGCAAACGCCCCTCCGGTTCGCATGCGAACAGAGACACCACTCGGCAATCGCCTTGCGGTTTTGCGCGCAGAGCGATCTCCATTTCTTCGAAACTCATAAACGTTTCCAAGAAAATTAGATCGACATCTTCCTCGAGCAGCGCCGCAATCTGTTCACGGAAACATTCCGCCCGGTCGATCCCGCGTTCCTCGGCTTCAGACTCGGTGATCCCGAGAGGACCGACACTCCCGGCGATACAAACATCTTCCCCGCGCGCAGCCTGGCGCGCGAGTTTCGCTGCAGCTTTGTTTATTTCCCGGACGCGATTCTCGAATCCAAAGCGCGCTAAGCGGATAACATTCGCTCCAAATGTATTCGTTTCTATCACGCGTGCGCCCGCCGCGATGTATTCTTCGTGAATTGCGCGGATGCGGTCCGGCTCGCTCACGCA
>DMCG01000001.1:3124-3475 GCA_003445855.1 Spartobacteria bacterium
ATCGCGCCATCACCGCAGACGACGCGCGATTCCAGTTCTTCGATCAGGTTCATCCCGCGATTGCGGGATTAACGCTGCCTGCGCTTCAGGTCAACCGAATCACTACGGCAAAATGGCAAACACGCGCGCGGGAAACCCGGAGCCGCCCTTGGGTTTTGGAAAGCTGACCACGACAATCGCGCCCGACTCCGGGACTTGATCGAGATTGGTGAGCAGTTCGATTTGGTAATGGTTTGTGCTCAAAATATAAGTTTCGAGCGAGTAATCATCCTTCGTCGTGGCGATGCCGGGATCGGTGTCGGTGGTTTCATGGCCCGAAGCCGTGATCTTGCATTCTTCGTAAAGATATTT
>DMCG01000001.1:3832-3999 GCA_003445855.1 Spartobacteria bacterium
TCGTTCTCCCATTTTTTAACCCGCTCGAGCGTGAGCGTATAGTCGGGATTTTTCGCCGCCTCCTCGTGTACATCGACAATCACGAGCGGTAAAATCATTTCCTTAAGGTCAATCTGATCGACCGTCCGCAACCCTTTAATGAAGTGTGCCGGCGGGTCGACATGTGT
>DMCG01000001.1:4234-4455 GCA_003445855.1 Spartobacteria bacterium
GGAAAACCCGGCCAGCGCGGAATGCCCGGCATAAATTCATGCGTAAGATCGACATATTTCTTTGAGGCGAGAGTTTTCTGGACTTGCCAAAGTGAATTTTGATCCTGGCCTGTTGCCGCGACCACGCCGAACGCGAGCGCGATTCCACCAATCAGCATGCGCTTTTTTCTATGCATGCTGTTTTGTTAAATCATGGCCGAGCAAGAAGCCAACAACTTCGA
>DMCG01000241.1:0-275 GCA_003445855.1 Spartobacteria bacterium
CGAAAAGCCGTGCTGCGGGCGATGACCTTCAACTGCTGCAACTCGGTCAGGCTATTGATCAGCGCCTCGGATATGCCGTCGGACAAATATTCCGTGTCCGCATTGCGGGTCGCGTTTTCAAAGGGCAACACCGCAATGCTTTTTTCAGGAATCTCGGTCCGCGGTCCGGTGCCGGCAGCGACCGGGGTGGTTTTTGGTTGGAGAAATTGCCACGCAAACAAGGCAGAGGCTACGACAGCAACGACGATGATAACCGCGGTGAGCTTGCGTCCAGT
>DMCG01000241.1:595-4539 GCA_003445855.1 Spartobacteria bacterium
TTGATTCCTTCCGGCGTCAGCTCGAACGCCCACGCGAGAATGAGCGCGATCGGAAACCCAAGGAGTGTCAGCAAGACAACCGCGCTAGTGATGGCATCGGAAAGATGCAGCGCCGGCACCACGGTCGCCGCAATCTGCATGACGAGCCAGCCGACGATCGCGTAGGCAATCGCGACCTTGTAAACATTGCGCCGCTTCAGCTCAGCGAAAAAATTGCGCGGGTTCATCGGTTCGACTTGTCCGACGGTGAAGCGTTTTTCTGCGGGCCAAAGATCTTTTCGACGAGCGCCTCGAACCGCGGGTCGCCGCGCAGTGGGTCGAGCAACGGCTCAACTTTAATACAGCCGATGTCGTTACCGGCGTGATCCTGATAACTTTGCTCAAGCCAGCGGAGCGCCTCTCCTTTGTCGCCAAGTCCGATGTAAACGAGGGCGAAGCTGTAGGCTGAGACATATCGCTGAGCAGACAGCTCCTTTAACTGGTCCAGAATTTTCAATGCGTCGGTCTTATTACCAGAGGAGGCATAAGCATGACCCAGCAGTCCCAGCACAAAAGGATCATCGTTTAACGCTCTGGCCTTCTGGTATTCTGCAATCGCTGCTTCAAGAGCGCCTTTCACCTCGAGAGCCTTACCAAGGGTCCAATGGGCATCGTAAAAACCAGGATCCATTTCCAACGTTTTACGCAACTGTTCGATTGCGTCATCGTAGCGACGCGCGAAATAGTAATTGTCGCCCAGATCCGCGTTGTTGATGAGCGAGAGAGGATCAAGCTCGACTGCCCGCTTTCCCTCAGCGATCGCTTCATCGAACCGGCCCAACGCCTTCAGAGGACCGTTGCCGTACCAATGGTGCGCAGTCGCGTAGTTTGGGTTAAGCGCAATCGCGCGTTCGAACTCTTTGATCGAACTGGCAAAATCCAAATCATAAAAACACAGGATTAGTCCCAGCGATGTGTGCGCTTCTGCCAGCGTATCATCGATCTCGAGCGCTTTCTTCGCAGCCGCTTTCGCGAGCGGATAAGACTCTTGCGGCGTGCCCCCGCCGTAAGCCGGCAGTAATACGTAAGCGTCGGCGACTCCGGCGTAGGCGAGTGCGTATTTTGGGTCTGCGGTGATCGCTCGATTGAAGTAATCGATCGATTTTTTTAGATCGTCGCCGGTTCGTTTGTTCCAGAAAAAGCGCCCCTTTAGATAAAGCTGATGAGCCACTGGATTATCAGTTGGCCGCACAGAGATGGCGTGCTCCTCGGATCCGCTGAGCTTTGCCTGAAGTGTTTCAGCGATGGTTTTTGCGATTTCGCTCTCGACGGCAAAAATGTCAGTCAGCTTGCGATCGAACGTGTCTGCCCAAAGGTGCGCGTCAATCGCCGCTTTGATCAGTTGCACGTTGACGCGCACCTGATCAGCCGAACGTTGTACGCTGCCTTCGAGAATGTTCGCGACCCCAAGCTGCTTGGCGATCTCGGGCAGATTGCCCGGCTTGCTCTGATATTGCTGCGTGGAGGTGCGTGAGATTACTTTGAGCGCGCTGATCTTCGCGAGTCGCGTCAGGATTTCCTCCTGAATGCCATCGGCGAAGTAGGCGTTGACTTTGTCTTCGCTGAGATTTTCAAAGGGAAGAACGGCGATCGATTTGGCCGAAACGTCAGCCGACGTGCTCTGCTTATTCGGCGCGCTGTAGCGGCCAACGAAAAACAATCCGATCGAGAGCGCAGCCGCAACGATGACCACGTAAACCCACGCTTTGTTTCGGCTTGGTTTCACCGGCTCGCCATTCGCCGTTTCGGTTCGCTTCAGTCCCTCCGACGTTAACTCGAATGCCCACGCAATCACCATCGCGACGGGAAAACCGAGCACAACCAGTGCAATCACGAGCTTGATCGCCCAATTCGGGATTTCGAGAACCGGAAACGTCGATGTCGCTACTTGAACGAGCAGCCAGGCCACGATCGCATACGCGATCGCAACTTTGTAAACGTTGCGCCGCTTCAATTCGGCGAAGAAGTTCTTCGCATTCACCCGGCACCGTTGTCCCACACTGTCAGGCAGACAGCAAGGCATCCATGAACTTTGGGATTAACTATTGCAGCCGATTGTATTTCTTGAGCAACTCGCGCAAGCGAGCGTGCGGGATCGCATCGACATGATGATTGTCGCGACCGGTCATGCTTTGATTGTCGATCAAAGCATTGACGACGGCTTCCTCGGTTGCTTGAACCGTCGCGGCGAAAATCGGATCCATGAGATCGTTCGGAATTGTCTGAACGTTGTGCGTGATCTGATCCGGATTCGCGACGTTCGGATTGGCGGTTGAAAACGCGATAAATAAATCACCCGAGCCGTTTCCGGAAACGCTGCCCGTGCGAGCGAGCCCGAGCGGAACGCGGCGGGCGAGCCGCTTCAGTTGATGTGGCAACAGCGGCGCGTCCGTTGCGACCACCGCGATGCATGAGCCTGTTTCTTTCTTATAAACTTCGCCCGGAATTTCTTTGCCGATCGGAACTCCCGCGATTGTCAGCTGCGGTCGGCGTCCAAAATTTGCCTGTAGAAATACGCCGACGGTGAAAGTGCGAACCATTCCGTTTTTATCTTTCATGTCGATCTTGCGCGAGGCGGTCCCGTTTCCGCCTTTAAATTCGTAACAGATCATTCCGGTGCCGCCGCCCACGCTGCCTTCCTCAATCGCGCCGCCTTGAGCGCTGTCGAGGGCATGAAAGACATGCTCCGGTTGCACGTGAAAACCGTTTACATCGTTGAGCCAGCCGTCCCATGTTTCAGCGACAACGGGCAAGCTCCATGAAAAACCTTCCGCATCGGCGCCACCGTGTGCATTGCGCCAGGCGATGACCGCATCGCGCGCGACACCGACACTGTGTGTGTTCGTGATCACGATCGGGCCTTCGAGAAATCCGCTTTCTTCAACCCACGCCGCGCCGGTCATCTCGCCGTTACCGTTGAGCGAAAAGACGCCGGCATAAACCGGATCGTTTGACGCGCGTCCGCGCGGAAAGATCGCAGTCACGCCGGTGCGCACCGGACCCTGGCCAACAACCAGTTTGCCTTCGCCTTCGATCAGCGTGGTGTAGCCAACCTCGACGCCCGCAATATCGGTGATGGCGTTGAACTTGTCCGGCGTTCCGTCAAACGGAATACCGAGATCGCGGGCACGAGTCGCTTTGTTTTCGGTTGTCGATCTTGCGGGCGAAGATTTTTGCGGCTCGCGCGCATCGAGATCGATCGCGAGTAAAAGCAGAAGCGAAAGCAGGAGGCAGCGCGAAATTTTCAGAATCATGTGGCGCCTCGATATTTCTGCATCAAATGGTCGATGTAAACGCTGTAGGCTTCGGCCAGCGGCGCGCTTTCGATGAACAAAATGTTCTCGGCGTTGAACTGCGCGCTGCGCGAAAAATTATACGAACCGGTGATGACGGTGTCGTCGACCACGAGAATCTTGTTGTGCATGAAATCGTGCCGGCCGGTCGGGCTGTATGGCGTCGAATTTTTCCCGACGAGTCTCGCGCGCGCAATCACGTCCTGGAGCGCCGGAATTTTCCAGCGGTTCTGCGGCACTTCCTGCCATTGCCTGTAAACGTCGCTCATTTGCGTGCGATCGTAGATGCCGCTCACGGCCACTCGGCCGGCACGCAAAAGATCGACAAGCGCGGAGATGAGCGTGCCCGAGTTGATGAGCAAACTGCAAATGCGCACACGCCGCTGCGCCGCACGGACGCGCCTTGCGACTTCGGTGTCGATTTCCAATCCGCAGCCGGGCGAGAACAGGACGCGCGCGGTCGCCGGCTGGCCTGCAAACACCAGTTGCACCGCGTCGGTTTTTATGTTGCCCGTGTTCTCGAAATTCTCTTTTTCCCAAAGCTGCTCGAAATCTTGCATGTAAAAACCGGCGAGCGCGGGCGAATCGATCTCGAGCACGTTATTTTCCATC